>QQUD01000246.1 GCA_008501785.1 Chloroflexota bacterium | reverse complement strand
CTGCGTGGACCTGGGGGGGTGGGATCCGCATGTGGCGCAGGGTGGTGCTGAAGGGCCAATGGCCAACCTGATGGGCCAATTGGCGCAAGGATTGGCTGCTTTTTATGAAGATTTACAGGACCGGATGCAGCGTGTGACATTGGTAGTGATGTCTGAATTTGGGCGGCGAGCGCAGGAAAATGGCGGGTTGGGAACCGATCATGGTCATGGCAACATGATGATGGTGATGGGCGGCGGCATTCATGGGGGAAATGTGTACGCCGATTGGCCGGGACTGCATGATGCACAGGTGGTGGGTCCCGGCGACCTGGCTATCACCACTGATTACCGCGATGTAATTGGCGAACTGCTGCACAAACGGCTCAATAATCCGCTTGTAGCAGACATTTTCCCAGGGTATAAAGTAAATGAGCTAGGATTAGCAGTTTTTGGTTAATAAGTAGCTGAAATAGGCGGACCAATCATTAAGTTATCCGTCATTTACATGGTTCAGTCACTTAACGACTTACTGACCCTTGTTAGTCAGTGCGCGTACAATGGCTGACAGCGCATTATCCGCCAAATCCTGCATTTCTAAAGCGGTGCGGTCTTGGATGGGGTGGGGTACAAACACTGAGGCCGGTGTAAAGCCCAAAGCTGCTGACTGTGCTGCCGCCGCTTCCACAAACTCCGTAGAGGCCACAAACATGCCTGGAATGCCACGCTGCTCTAAATTGTTGATGTCGTGCACACTGCACGATGTACACGAGCCTCAATCGGCCAGCGCTTCGATGATTATGTCACATTCGGTGGCTATTTGCTGCTGGAGTGCTACAGGTGCAGGACGAGTATAGGTGGGTTTGGTATACCGCTGGATGGTAATGCCCTGCGTCTCTAAATGTGCCTGTATGCGATCTAAAAAAATGTTGCCCTGTGGCTTAGAAATGTCTAACAGTCCAACGGTTATTCCGGTTAAGGCTGGCAGCCGGGGCAGTTGCACCCGCTGAATGGGATCTTGTTCAGCAGTGGGGTCGAGTAGGGTAAGAGTTTGATTCATAAAGATTCCTTGATCGCTGTCTGGTGTAAGCTCACGGGCAAGCTCAAACAGTGACTACTTTACAGTTCACGGTTCTTCTTTGATAGGTACGGTAACGGCCGTACTGCCGGTAGGCCCGCTTGCAGGCCAGCCACCAATGATGGCTGAGAACAGTCCGGCTGTGCCACCCGCGTGGACGATGTGTAATCCCCCTTCTCGGAATTTTGGAATGGATTGGTTGGCAAACTGGGCAGGCATCCCTTCAGCGATGCCGCTGGCTCCGCGCACCATTTCGGTGCCTGGTAGAGTAAGCAGATCGTTTAGGGTGCTGCGTAGTTTAGTTTTTGACCAACCGGCCTGAGCAAAGACACGGGCGTGTTCTGGAGAAATGATGAGCATGACTTCAATTCCCGTGGCGATTTTTGAATGACAGACGACGCGCAGACTTGCTGCAAGTGACCGAGCTAGTGAGTCGGGCGTACGGGAGCGCTGATCTGCTACTCCCTGCACCCCACTCCCTGCAAACAGGGTAACGGTCGAGGTGCCAGCATCAAATTCATGTTCAACGGCCAGCGATTCCCAGGGTGAATCATGTTCTCGTTCTGCAAAGCAAAAGGTGTATTTGCCGGGGTAACCCAGCGTGGCCCGGTCAATACCACCCGGAACACCCCCGCCGACATTGCGAATGATGAGCTGGAGCGCTCGTCCAATGGTGGCATTGGCGCGGTTGCCTTGGCCTAGGGCATTGCCGGCACTGTTCATGCCAATTCGTTGTGCAATGGGGCCGTTTACAACAATTATGGGGCTAGAAAAATAGGTGGTTGCTATCAGTCCGTGCATGCAAAATTTATCTGAACAGGCTGCTTCCGTGGCGGCCAGCAGTACCGGCATGTACTCTGGCTTGCAGCCTGCCAGCACGCCATTGATGGCTACTTTTTCTACTGTACAAGCTGTTTGGTTTGGAGGCACAATGCCCACGACATCGTTTGGGGGGTAGAACGTGCCTGCCAGCATACGCACCACCCGTTCTGGGGTGGGAGGGACAACGGGCAGTCCATCTGACCAGCCACGCTCAAATAGGTATTCCATTTCGTCTACCAGCGGCGGCACGTCGATGGTGCGGGCTGTCATGCCCGTGTTGCCGAACTGCACCAGCAGCCGCTCGGCTGTGCCTGGCATGACGTTGAGTGCGCCGCAGCCCGGTTTGCTGTCAGGCAGGCCGGGACCTAACCTGCTGATGTCGGTGATGGTTTCCCATTGGGCGCGATTCCAGCCCATGGTACGGGCGGTTTCCTGTCCATCTTTGATGCGGATGAGTGTGGGTACAATTTCGATGTTGAGGTGGAAGGATATTTCGAGATCGATGTCGGAAACGGCCGTTTTAACCGGGAAATTCGGGTTGTCTTGCGTGTAAATAGTTAGTGGTAGATCGGCATCCAAAAGCTGCTGGTATACAGGCTGAATCATGGTGCAAGTGGCGCAATCTTGCTTGCAAAAGATGTGCCAACCATCGGATAGTGAAATCATACAAACCTCCAAAGGTGAGGGATTTGATGGTATCAGAAAACGAGTATTTTGCATAAGCTGAGAGAATTTAAATTTTGTTTTGGGGAGACAATAACAGATTTGAGTAAACAACAGATTATGAAAAAGAAGAAATCTGTTGTTTACTTGAATCTTTTGTTGGCTATAAGTTGAGGTATTTGACCCACTCTTTTGGCACTTGGCCGCGCATGACGAGGACTTGACCGCGTGGGGTTTTGGGTTCAAAGAGCATTTTCATGCCCGCTTCGTGGGGGGTGCGGTTGGCTTTGCGGTTGTTGCAGGGGCTGCATGCGCAGGCGGTGTTGCCCCAGGAGTTTAAGCCGCCGCGTGATTTGGGGATGATGTGGTCGATGGTGAAGTTGTATTTGTTGAGAAGACGGCCGTTTTTCTTCCCCCCTATCGCCACACCGCAATAAATACACTGCCACCCGTCGCGTTCCAAGACCGCACGCCGCGACCAGGTAACGCCCAATCGGGGGACATTGACATAATAAGTCAACCGAACTACAGAAGGCACTTCAAATTCCCGATTGACTGTTCGTAACCGGGAGGCGATTCCTTCAACTGCCTGCACCTTTTCCGCCAACATCAAGTTCACCGCACGACGAATGGTAATCATCTGCAATGGTTCGTAGCTGGCATTAAGCAAAAGCACACTCATGCGTTGCAATCCTTTGAACTATCAACGAACCGTGAGCAGTTAGTTTTTGCCTAAAATAGATGGAATCTCTTTAGGCTGGTGCCAACTAAATGCTCGCAATTTTGGCACCTTTATTTTACCCATTTGTGCAAAAATCCACAATCAAATTGATTTTTACCGTCCCAAGTATACTCGTTTGCGACAGCGAGAACGTTAAACTCTGGTTAGCATTTTGTAAATGGGATGTTGAGTTAACATGAAGATATGCTCCCAAATTGTGCCTACCCCCCATATTTTTAGCTTTTCGTTGGTGTCACGAATTATTCGTCACGACCCAACGGACATGATTCGCATGGTCACGAAGCATAACCAGAGAAAAAAAGAATAATGTAACTCACAATCCTTTCAAGCTGCGTTGGTATCTGTCCAGGATTGACCAAGGCCGTTCTTTATTGCTATGGCGAAACTTGAGAACGGAGAGGTTTTTCACTTGACCAAATTGCATATTCAACTGTCGTTGATAGTAACCAGATCGTCTGGGTTTCACCGTCATTGTCTTGATTTGAGCGGTTACTTCTTCTACCAACACCGCTTCGATAGGTGTTTGCACCACAGAAACAACCTCTGGTTGCAGTTTTTGTCTTAATTGCTCATCAAGTTCAGTTTGAAAGCTGGCTGCTTTGACACGCAATATTTTTTGTTCGCGGTTAGCAATTGTCATGAGAAAACTCCTTGTTGCTTATTTTCCTCATGTGTACAGTTTTTTCATTCTATTATTAAAGTGGAGAATAATTCAAGACGCTGACGGAACTCCAGTTCCCGAAACATCGAGTGTGGTGAATGCGGCGCGTCGACCTTCCCGCTACCGCTCCCAGACCGGGCAGTGGGCAAAGACCTAATGATGAGATGGGGGACGACGCGCCGCCACCACCCTAAATCCGTTGTGGTCGCAGGGGCCATTGGGCCTGTCGAGGTTGTTTTTGGTGCCGGGCCAGCTTAAGTAACGGGAGGCCACGCGCACGCTGTCGGCAGGGCTAGCCCACGAACCGCCGCACAGGGCGCGCCAGTTTTTGGATACAGGCACCTCACGCATATTCAAACACCACTCCTGTACATTGCCGCTCATATCCACACAGCCATACGGACTGTCCCCTTGCGGCGAATAATCGCCTATGGCCGTTGTTCCGCCTATATATTTACCAAAATTACACAACCTATCGGTTGGGTCGTTGGTGCCCCAAGGATATGTACGACCGTCCGTTCCCCGTGCCGCTTTTTCCCACTGCTCCTCCGTCGGTAGTTCCAACCCCGCCCATTCGCAAAACGCCGCCGCATCATACCAAGAAACCAGAACCACAGGATGATCCGCTTTATCATTCGGAAATGTACGCTTTATCTCATCCCAATTATACACTTCTGCCCAAGACCATTCTCTAAACGGCACACGATATGCAGGGTTAGCGTCAATGAACCGCTTGTAAACGGCATTGGGTACTGGCGTTTTGCTTATCCAAAATTCCGGCAAATGTATCTTACCTTCTTTATAAGACACAGTTTTATAACCGCCAAATAACTTCTTTTTCTGTACAGGCTTGACGCTGTAAATAAATTCTCCGGCCGGAATCCGCACAAACTCCAATCCCGTCCTTTCATGGATAAACGTATCTTCCTCGGGCGCGATTGGCCTCGGGGGCGGTGTTTTCTTGACAGGCTTCGGCTTTTTCGTATGCACGCCACAATATATCCCGCCAGCAAGCACCCGGTTACGACAGCGGCTGCCGCTTTTTGTGATTGCCGCGCATTGGTTGGCGGCAGGTTCTGTTTTGGACGGTTGATCTGTTGGCGGCGCTTCGGGGTCGGCGTCCTGAATCGGCGGTGTGGAAACGGGGGGGCGCGCAAGCGTATCCCCATCTAACGCTTGCAGCAAGTTCTCTAGATTCTGCTTGTAATTTTCACCGCGGAAAGGAAGGAATTGCCGCCGACTCCACAAACGAGGCACCCGGCATTGTTCCACATCCAGCAAAAAGACTTTCACCTCACCTGTATTCGCCATTTCTATGGCTGCGTAAGTCTCATCCTTTACCCAGTTAGATTTTACGGCATGGGGTGTCAACAACACCAGAAAAATACCGCTTTCATCCAAACCCCTCTCAATTGCCGGTCCCCACTTTTCGCCGGGTCGAATGCTGTCTGGGGTGATAAAAATTTCATAGCCATGTTCGCCTAAATCGTGCGCAACTTGATGCGCCAGATCCACATCCACTGTAGCGTGACTGACAAATATTTGCCGGGGATTGCGGGGTTGCGGGTTATAAACGGGCGGTGGGGGAGTTGGTTCTTGCCGTTGTTCCAGCACAAATGTTTGATCGTATTGCTTTTCTCGCTCCTGTCGCAAATCGACGAGCAAATTTTTCATCAAGCCGCGTCGGGAACAATAGCCAATTAGATCCATTATTTTGTCGTTCTTGCGCATTCCGGCAGAAAAATCATTCCACACTGCCGGAAAATAATCAAAACAAAAGGTGTCTAGCTCTGAATCACTAAAGTATTGTCCAATAAATTGCCGGAGTTCTTTATTTGATACCGTTTTCATGTCCTACCCTATGTGCATAGATCTTGTTTTGGTTGATGGAAACTACGGTTGGGGCAACCGCTATTTTATTGTAAATTGGAATAAGAGATTTGACACATTTCTCTCGTCCCTACCAGCGATTTTCAATTCAAATACGGTAAGGGCGGGATAGCGGAGTCAGGATTTAAGCCCCGTAAACGGATTTGTCTCCGCGTCAACTCGCCTATTCACACGGCACGATTGATGTATCGGGAAATCCAATTCCCGCAACATACACTAAATGGGTGGCGAAAACTTCGTGTCACTGACGCTTTTCCGAAAATGCTTGACAACCAAAACCAATTCATATAATATGTGACCGAGTAGTCACATGACTGATCGGTCACATGGCTTACCGGTCATATGCAGAAGGCTGCCATCCAAAAGCATTTCAGCTTTTCAGCAAGACGCTTTTCTTAGCTGACATGCTGACTAGCTATCTTAAAGGAGGCATATGCCAAAGCAGACGTTCTTTAACTTACCAGATGAGAAACGCCAGATGATTATTGATCTGGCAATTGATGAATTTGCGGATGTTAGTTACAAAGAAGCATCCATTTCACGGATTGTCAAAAACGCGGGGATTGCCAAGGGCAGTTTTTACCAATATTTCGCAGACAAGAAAGATTTGTATCTGTATTTAATTCATTTGAGTATGGAGCAAAAAAATGCCTTCTTCAACAAGTTTACGCCGCCTGAAAATACAGGGGCATTTGAGTATTTGCGCTGGGCGTTTAAACTACGTGTGCAGTTTGAAGTGGTTAGCCCCAAGCTGAATCGCATTGCGTACAAAGCGATTTATGGTGATGCACCGATGGTTGATGATGTGATGGTTGAAGGGAAAGCACAGGCCAATGCCTTCTCCAAGGCGCTGTTGGCTCGAGGGCAGGAAGAAGGCGACCTGGACCCAGGACTCGATACAGAGTTGGCAACGTTTATTTTTGATTCTGTGTTTATTCGCCTGGGTGACTATTTGCTGGAAAGGCTGGAAATTCTGCCAGAAGAACTGGTTAAGGATCAGCCGTATTTGTTTGAATCCCCTGAAGCAGAGGCGATTTTTGATGGGATTATGAATATTTTAGAGAAGGGGATGGGCCGGAAGAAGGGATAATGGTCAATTGTTAATGGTTAATTGTCAATTGTCAATGAAAGAACACGCTCATTGACAATTGGCCATTGATAATTAGCAATTGACAATTGATAAGGAGTATTTGATGATTCGCGTCGAAGATTTGACTTATACATATGCGGGTACGGAAAAGCCGGCTGTGCGGGGTCTTGATTTTGAGATTGCGCAGGGTGAGATTTTCGGTTTCTTAGGCCCTAGTGGCGCGGGGAAATCGACAACGCAGAAGATTTTGAATGGTTTGCTGGAAGGGTATGAAGGGCAAGTAGAGGTTTTTGGCAAGGAGCTGAAAACGTGGAAGTCTGATTATTTTGAGCGGATTGGGGTGTCGTTTGAACTGCCGAACCATTATCAGAAGTTAACGGCCGTTGAAAACCTCACCTACTTCAGCGCTCTCTACAAAGGGACAACACATGACCCTAAATCATTGTTAGCAATGGTTGGATTAGAAAATGATGGTGATTTGCTCGTTTCGCAATACTCAAAAGGGATGAAGAATCGGCTGAGTGTGGCGCGTTCGCTGTTGCATAATCCTGAACTGATTTTTATGGATGAGCCGACGGCCGGACTAGACCCGGTGAATGCACGGCGCATTCGTAATTTGATACAGGAGCAGAAGGGAAACGGCCGTACCATCTTCCTCACCACTCACGACATGAATGTAGCAAACAAGTTGTGTGATCGGGTTGCCTTCATTGTCGATGGTGAAATTAGCTTAATCGATTCGCCGCGTTCGCTGCGACTGCGCAACAATGAACCCAAAGTACGGGTTGAATACCAGTTAAACGGTCATCTAGAACACCAAGATTTTTCGCTGGCCGACATTGGCAAAAACCAACAATTTCAAGAACTGTTGCTTTCTGGCGGTGTGGAAACCATTCACACGCAAGAAGCAACGTTAGAGGATATCTTCATCGAAGTGACCGGGAGGAGCTTGTCGTGACCCGGTTAACATCTACCATTCGGTGGGATATTCAACTGCAATTTCGCAATGGTTTTTACTACGCCTCGGCGTTTGTGGCGATTATTAGCGTGCTAATCATGGGGCAGTTCCCCAATGCAGATTGGGGCTACATTTTGCCCGTAATTCTGTTTGAGAATTTGCTAATCAACACCTTTTTCTTTATTTCTGGCCTGGTGCTGTTAGAAAAAGGCGAAGGCACATTGGAAGGGTTAATCGTAACGCCGCTACGCAAATGGGAATATCTGGTTTCAAAAATTGTCACGCTCACCCTACTTTCTATTTTGGAAAGTTTAGCTGTGACGCTCATTATTTTTGGATTTGGCTTGAACTGGCTCACGTACCTGCTTGGTGTGGTGATTTTATGCGCTATGTTTGCGCTTTTTGGCTTTGGCTTTGTGGCCAGGTACGATTCGATTAACACGTTTTTGTTTCCGGCCATTGTTTTCACGACGCTGCTGTCACTGCCAATTATTGATTACTTTGCGCTGTGGGAATCGCCGATTATGATGGCACATCCTTTCCAAGCACCGATGCTGCTGCTCAAAGGCGGCTTCCAACCGATTCAGGCCTGGGAACTGGTGTATGGCATTTTATATGGGGTGGTGTGGACGGCCGTTTTATTCATCTACAGCCGTCGCGCATTCCATCGCTTTGTCGTTTTGAAGCAAGGGGTTCGTTGACATGACTGTTTTAAACGTTTTTCGCGCTTTAGGGCCAATCGACATGCGCAATATTCGGCGGGATTCGCTGCTGCGCTGGATGGCCATGATTCCGTTTATTTTTGCATTTTTGTTCCGGTACATCATTCCGTGGATGCGGGATGGCATTTTGCAGCGTACTGGCTTCGATTTTGCACCTTACTATATTTTGCTGATCAGCTATGGCTTTGTGATTGGTGTACCCACGATATTTGGCGTGGTGATTGGCTTTTTGCTGCTGGATGAGAAAGATGACCAGACATTGACGGCGCTGCAAGTCACTCCACTAACGCTGGGTAACTATATGGCATATCGTGTGATTGTACCGGTGGTGATGAGCATCGTGCTGATTTTGATCACATATCCATTAGCCGGGATGGTGCCAATGCCCACTGGCGACATTTTAATTGTGGCATTGCTGGCAGCACCGATGGCTCCGATTTTTGCGCTGTTTCTGGCATCGGTAGCGCAAAACAAAGTGCAAGGGTTTGCAATTATGAAAGGGAGCGGCAGCTTTTTGATTTTGCCACTGGCTGCCTACTTTTTTGATGGGGCGTGGACGTACCTGTTAGGCATTATTCCCACGTTTTGGCCGGTCAAGGCATTTTGGATGCTGGAAGCCAATGAGCCAGGAGTCTGGACAATTTTTATTGCTGGCATGGTGGTGCAGGCGATTATTTTAGCGGGCTTAATGTTTCGATTTAACAAAATAATGCATCGGTAGAGGCAACAATAGCCATTCCGAGTTTCGCTGAGGAATGACGGGGTGACTGTGAATGATTATGAATAAAAAAATATGCGTGATAACCGGAGCCAATTCCGGGATTGGGAAGGCAGCGGCGATTCAGATTATGCAGGAAGGGGTTCATGTGGTGCTGGCTTGCCGGCATCAGGGTCGTGGTGAAGCGGCGTTGGCAGATATTCGGCAAGTGACGGGCATGAATTCGGTTGAATTGATGCTGGTGGATATGTCGTCGCAAGCGTCGATTCGGGCGTTTGCTGAGGCGTATTTGGCGAAGTATGATGTGCTGGATGTGCTGATTCACAATGCGGCCAAGTTTGATGTGACGCAGAAGAAGCCGGTGCAGACGGATGAAGGGATTGAAAGCATTTGGGCGACGAACCATTTGGGACCTGTTTTGATGACGGATTTGCTGCTGGATGCGATTAAGCGCAGCGGGCAAGGACGCATCATCACGGTATCATCGAAGGGGTTGATTGTCTTCCCTTTCTTGAAGGTGATTGTGGATGATCCGGAGTTTGAACGGCGGCGGTTTACGGTGACGAAGGCGTATTATCAGTCGAAGCTGGCGCAGGTGATGTATACGTTTTGGTTGGCGGACAAGTTGGGGGATACGGCCGTTACCGTCAACTCCATCCGTGTTACCAATGTGAAGATAGATATTGAAAGCCGATACCCAAATGCTTCAAAATTCAGTAAATGGGTCTATTCTCAAAAGAGCAAGTCATCCATCTCGCCGGAGGAAATGGCAAAAACGTACACGTATCTGGCTGTGTCTGATGAAGTAAGCAAAACGACTGGTACTTATTACGATGATCCAACGCATATTGTGCGCGCGTCAAATTATAGCTATGACAAATCGAATATTGAGCAAGTGATGGCCTGCACGATGCGCTATCTAAAAAAGGACAATGTTGCAAGCGTTTAATTTGTAGGTCAAGACGCTGTCTTGGTCTTGTAAAATCCTACACCGGAGACAAAACAGCGTTTTGTCGTACGATGCCAGTGTTTCTTCTTATGGGTTTACACGAATTCAGAAGGAGTGGAGGCTTTAGCCGGAACTGTCTCGTGAGAACCGGCTAAAGCCGAACCCCACGTTATCTCAAAGAGCCATTCTTATTTTGGTTGTTGCGATTGCCAAAGGGTGAAAATTTCGTGATTGTAGGGTACGGTTTCTAGAAATTGTTGGCGGAGGGTGTTGTCTTGGATGCGGTTGGCACGTTCTTGGAGGAGGGCGTAGCCAGCTTCTAAGACTGCCTGGGCATCAGTTAGGGTGGCGGTGTGTTGGGAAACGGCCGTTTCCAACACCCGATAACACATCAAATAAACCTGTACCGGCAGCTCAATTCCGTCTGTGCCATGTGCATCAATCCAGGTCAGCATGTCACGCACCTGGAAAACGGCCGTTTCAAATTCACCGCTAGCCATCGCGCAAAATGCTAAACCGGCGCGTGTGTCCATTACCAAGGCATCGGCCCCCATCTCTTGGCGAATCGACAATGCTTGCTGCAACATCGTCTGCGCCTTTTCAAAATCACCTAAGGCCAACAGCGTCATGCCAAAATGAGTCAGCGTATATCCGCGCCCCCGTGCATTTTGTATTTCGTGTTGAATCAGCATCGCCTGCTCATAAAAAGACACCGCTTCTTCAAATTGGCCCAAATTATGCAAGATCAATCCTAATGTATCGAGGCTGCCCGCTTCCCCTTCTTTGTCGCCAATCTCTTGATACACTTTGACCGCTTGTGTATGAAATTGATAGCTCGATTCAAAGTTGCCAAGCTCAAAATAGTTATTGCCCATTAACGCAAGCGTCCTTGTTTCACCATAACGCCAACCCGCATTCCGGCAAATTGTGAGGGCATTTTGATAAGTTGTTGTGGCAGCTGTGTAATTACCCAAACTCGAATAGATAATGCCATTTAGCACCAAACAATTCACTTCCCCTTGTTTATCGTTCACAGCTTCATAAGCTAGCAATGCAAGCTGTAGACTTTCCTGTGCCGCCTGATAATTTGCCTGGAAATAATCAATAACACTTAAATCGTAATAACATTGTGCCTCTTCTGTTTGACTGTTGTGCTCATGGGCTAAAACAAGCGCTTTTTCCAGATAAGGTCTTGCTTTTCGATAATGACCTTCTTGCCAATGGGCGCGTCCCCAGCGATGGTATGCCTTGGCTTCTGCCACCGCATCGTTTGCTTGGGCTGCAAATTGGGCTGATTGTTGTGCAGCCTCTATCGCAAGCGCAGATTGGCCTATGCTTAGCCCAAGCGCGGCGAGACGCAAGGCGACGTCCGCCTGTTTGGACGGTTCCGGCAAATCGTAGAGTAAAGCCGAAAGCTGCCGCAGCGTTTCGGCTTGCTCGTCTCGACGGCCGAGCCAGTTGAGAACGGCTTCTTTTCCTAGCAGCAGCCGGTAACGGGTTTCCAGGTCTTTGCTATCTACTAGCGAAAGGGCACGGCCGTATTGTGCCAGCGCCTCTTCATTTTGATAGTTCTCGCGGGCATGGTTGGCGGCTCGTTCGTAGTAGGGGAGGGCTTTAACGGCCGTTTTTGCCATGTCAAAATGATACGCAACCGTTCCATAATGCGGTGCCAAATCCGTTGCATAAAACGATTCATACGCAACCGCCGCCTGCTGATGCATTTCGTGTAAACGGGTATGCACCTGCATGTCATATGCCGCGTCTCGCATCAAGGCTTGTTTAAACAAGTAGCGAATCCGGCTCAACGTCACCCAAATTTCTTCAACCGTGGCTGTGTTTAAATGAGGCTCAACCCGCGTGGGATTTTCCTTCATGTGCAGCAGCACCCCTTTGTCAAACTCACGCCCTAACACAGAAGCCGTCTGCACCACTTCGCGCACGGGCCGCGATAACCGGTCTAGCCGAGAAACCAGCACGGTACGCACATCGGTGGGTAAGAGGCTGCTTGTGTTTAGCATTGCTTGCGCTGCTTGGGTTTCGAGCAGGTTGTTTTCTTGCAGGTAGAGCAGCATTTGCTCGGCAAAATAGGGATTGCCATCGGTACGCTGAGTGAGCCATTCTAAAAATGACGAGGTTGGCGACTCGCCCAGGTGATTGATGATCAGGTGTTTTAAATCATCTGATTCGAGTGGTTTGAGGGGCAAGCTTGTGTGGGGAACGGCCGTATCCAACACACCATCTGGCAGCGGCTCACGACTGGTCATAAGCACAGCAATTGGGAAATTATCAATATTTCGGGTTAAGCGCTGCAAAAATTGCCAGGAATCATCATCAAACCAGTGGGCGTCTTCAATGTGCAGCAAAATCGGCTGCCGTCGGCTTTCAGCCTTCAACAGCGCCTTCATTGCTGTCAGCGTGTTCTCAAAACGGAGCTGCGGTTCCACCTGTTCGTACAGCGATTCAGGCCAATACAAACCCTGCAATGCCCCCAAAAACGAGCGAGTCCGTTCCAACTCTGCCGCTAATGATTGATCTGGCACATCCTCAATGACACTATCCAACACACGCTCAAACCGCTGCTTGTTTTCTGATTCGTCTTGCTCTGAGGATTGGTCAAAGTAATCACGCAGCCAATAGCGAAATGGATTTAACGACCGGCGGCTGATTTCGTCAGTTTGACACAAAAGTATCTCGGCCGTTTCTAGCAATTCTGCATTTTCTAAAAACTCATGCACCAGCCTGCTTTTGCCAATGCCAGCTTCTCCACTGATGACGGCGATGCCAGCAAAACGGCCGTTTTCCACCGGCCGCACAAATTGGTTTAGCTGCGCCAGCTCCGCATCTCGTCCAAACATCCCGCCCTGGAAAAATGGTTCACTAAACGATTGGCGATGCCCTTGGAGCAAAAAGACCGGTTGCTTATTGGCAAAGCCCTTAAATGGGTAATCATCAACATACTCAAAACGAAAAAAGCCACGTGCCCGCTCATAAATTTCTGCATCTACCCAGATGTTTTGCCAGGGGGCTGTGGTCATAAATCGAGCCGCCAGATTGACCCCGCGCCCATAACATGTGTATTCCTCATGCAGCGACGAGCCAACAAACCCGGCATGGGCAATGCGATAGGTAATGCCAGCCCGCATGGTTAAGCTGGTTTGTGCTTGCAAATCGAGCATAAAGTTCAGCACGCGGTGAATGTCATTTTCATGGCTCACGGGTGCGCCCCAAAAAAAGAGCAGATGACATCCCTTGTCACCAAAATCGATGCGATTGAGCAAACCACCGTACTGTTCTTGCAGTGCAAAAATGGTTTCCATGAAGGCGGTCAACTCATTTGGTGACGGCTCTCCTTCCAGGTTAATAAACAGATTGATGACTTGACGAAATTCACCGCTAATGGATTGTGTGATCAGGTAGCGTGGAAAGAATTGCGAAGCCAGGTCAACCTTGTTATCCACATGTGTGATAGGGTTGAGAACGGGTAAGAGGGTATTAAAACCAACAACGCGGAAATATTCGGCGACAGGTTCGGCGGATATGCGGTTCTGTAAAATGGCATGAACGGCCGCGTCTACCAGTAAATCTCCTTTGTTTGCGTGGTGTTCGGCGTTGGCGGCTCCTTGAACGGCCGTTCCCCGAAAATAATACGTCGCACGCTTGCCTGCGGACCCCTGCAAAATTCCCCACTCAGCCACGCCAGCGGCAATCCCCACCTTTGCCGAAAACGCAAAATCCCCATAATCGGTTGATTGCTGCGCACGGGTGCGCATATGCTGCTGCATACGCCAACCGGCAGCAAACGCTTGCCAATACACAGCGTCTTCGTTACCAGGGAAAATGGCAGTAAACGCATCTCCAGCAAATCCAACCACATAACCCCCATGCGCAAACACGGCGTGTACCAGGGGCGCAAACACGGCTCGCATCACGGTGGCCAACACTTCAGCCCCATGCTGACCGTGCTGCATCAATGTTTCGGTGATGGTAGTGAAGCCAGAAATATCAGCGAAGAGGGCGGTGGCGGAAAAACGGCCGTTTTTCTCCCCCTCCGCCAGTTTCTGCAAAATAAATTGAGGGACCAATTGGTGCATGTTGAACCTATCTTGTTGAGTAAAGCTGCTTGAACCAAACCATATTGCTAATTGCTTGAATTGTTATGTCAAATTTCTGGGTTCATTTGTAAAATCATGTCGATTAGTTGGTCTATTGAAGTTTCTGAGGGGTTTTGTGGCAAGTTTGATTGCAGTGTAGCAGCCAACTGCCTGGTTTCGGTTGTTGTTGCCGGGTGCTCATGAATTTGATTGGCGAGATTCGCGGCTAAGGTAGGGTTGGATTGGCTAATCAACGTTGCTATCCCCACCAACGCATCAAGCTGTCCTGGCAATGCTTGTGCCTGCTGCAATGCTTCCTTGAAGCTTGACCATGCCTCATTTGGTTGCTGCTGTGCTAGATGGGTGAAGCCTAAGCGGCTCAAAGAAATAGCTACACTCGATAAGTCACCAATCTCTTTAGCAATTGCCAAGCTAGCATTGTATTGATTTGCAGCTTCTGCATAATCTCCTGCCGCCTTTGCCGCATCCCCCAAATAATTAAGACAAATGGCCTCACCGCGTCGATCTCCCATCGATTTGCGAATGGTTAAACTTTCCAGGTAATGGGTCCGTGCTGTTTCATAGTCGTTTTGTGCATAAGCAACACGCCCTAAATTGGTCAAAGAAAATCCCATGCTCCACTGGTTGTCAATTTTGCGCTCAAAGGTGAGGCTCGTTTCGCATGTTTCTTTTGCTTTTTCGTAGTCGCCCTGTAAATAAGCTATCTGGCTCAAAATATTGTTGGCAACAGCAATGCGATATGAATCTGCAATGGATTCGCTAATTGCTAACCCATTTGTGACAAATTGGTTTGCCTGTTCGTAGTTGCCAAGTGTGTAGGTAACGACGGCTAAAAAGTTGAGTGTATACACGGTGTCAACGGTTGCATTTGCTGCTTGCAGACCATTCAAACTCTCTTGCAGCAAGCGTTGTGCGGCCACATGTTGGCCTTGCAGAAAAGTGAACCATCCCTGACGAGCCAGCAGTTTGCCTAGCGTAACGGCCGTTTCCTCTCCCAGCCCCTGCTGCACCCGCTCTACCGCATCCTTAAACAGCGTCACGCCTTCAACAGACCAACTGCGCATGTAATAGAAGAGCGCCAACGTGTCAGCCGCCTTCCCAATCGACTCAAATTGATCATGGGTGAGCGCATAGTGCCACGCCACACGGATATTTTCAATTTCGCGGCGTATTTCGGCCAGCGCCTTTAGCTGCCGTGTCCCACGCAAATCCTGACTGCGCTGTGTTACAAAGTTGAGATAGGTGTGGCAATGTTGCAGAAAAACGGCCGTTTCCCCTCCCATCGCCGCCAATTTCTCTGCCGCATATTGACGCAGCACCTCCTGCATTTGGAAGCGCGTCACACCATCTTCGTCCACTCGTTGCAGAAATGATTTATCCAGCAATCCGGCCAGCTGCGAAAGGGATGCACCGGTCACTTCCTGCGCTGTCTTGCGGTCAAATCCACCACGAAAGACAGAGAGCTGTGCGATTGTTTGCTGTTCGGCAGCATCTAAAAGCGCCCAAGAATGATTGAACACGGCACGCATACTGCGATGACGCTCTGGCACATGTGCCATGCTGCTGGTCAGGCCATCTAAATTATGCTCAATTTCACGAGCAATTTCAGTACAGGTCATCATGCGTACCCAGGGAGCCGCCAGCTCAATTGCCAGCGGAATGCCGCGCACCATCCGGCAAATTTCACCGATGGTGGGTAAGGTACAGCCGCCGTTTCCCTCATCAACAACAAACCCAGAATCGACCTGCTGTGCGCGTTGAATAAACAACTGCACCGCGCTCATCTTTTCCAATTCAACAGGGGCGTCTCCATTCACCGGGAACGGCAGTCCGTCCAACGCTTGCAGCCATTCTGAGCGGACGTTGAGCCGTTCACGTGAGGTAACTAAAAATTGGACACTTTCGGTTTCTAGCAGCGTGCTGCGCACGAGTTCTTGCACGGCTGTTATCAAATGTTCGCAGTTATCTAAAATGAGCAAAATCGATTTGTTCTGTAAAAAGTTTGTGAGCTGCTGCTGGGGCGGGCGTGACCCGGAGAAGGCAAAGCCGAGCGCTTCGGCAACGGCC
This sequence comes from Chloroflexota bacterium, assembly GCA_008501785.1. The sequence goes on along the minus strand of QQUD01000246.1, from coordinate 5,848 downwards.
GTTACCAGTTGATTCATGATGCCAGAAAAGGGCTGGTCTGTGGCTGTCGCGACTCCGGCCAACGGCACAAAATAGACGCCATGCAAAAATGGGCCAACGTAATTGGTAGCAACTCGCCAGCCAGTTTCCACTGCTAATCGCGTTTTGCCGATGCCGCCCGACCCCACCAGCGAAATCAAACGATGTTCTGTATTGGCAAGCTGCTGGTGAATCGTGGCCAGCTCTGCATCCCGTCCGACGATTGTTTCACGGGTGGGGAGGTGAAACGGCCGTTTGTCTCCGGCCATGGCAATGAAGTCGCGCAGAACGGCCGTTTCTGTTGTTGGTTCAACTCCTAGTTCATCATCCAACGTTTGGGAAAGGATTTGAAATTGACGTAAGGCCGCATTGCGCTGACCCTGATATGCCAGCAAACGCATCACCTGCCGCTGTGCCGCTTCATCCCACGGCTCCAATTCGATCTGGCGACGTGCAATCATCACCGCTGACGCATATTCCCCACGAGTCTCTAAATAGTGGGCCAACTGCTGCAAACCAGCCAGGATGTCTTGCTGTAAACGTTCACGGTATCCCAGCACCCATTCATCAAACTGAATGCTGTCTTCGAGAAAGAAGCCATCGAGAAAGGGGCCACGCACTAAATCGAGACCGATTTGAAGCTGCTGCATACAGTTTGTGCAACGGCCGTTTCGCTTGCCCGCATGCTTTTCACAACCGCGCAGCCCTTGTTGCAGCGTCCATACATCCAGCGTGCAGTTGCTATCACGATTAAATTGTGTCGATTCGCGGGAAATTAGCAGGAAGGGTGGCATTGCTTCTTTGTCTTTGATGGCTTTGCGCAGCCGGTTGAGCGTTTGGCGCAAATTGGTGCGGGCTACCTCATCTGGCTGGTCTGGAAACAACAGCCCAACTAGCGACTCACGCCGATGGACTCGATTTGCTTCCATCGCCAGAAAAATGAGCAATGCCTCTATTTTTTTTGTGCGTGACTCAGGAGTGGGATATCCGCCTAACGAAGCTTGAAAAGGTCCCAGAAATCTGAGGGAGAGCTGTTTGGGGAGCTGCTGGCGGGGCTGCATATATTTTTACCTACTCGTTACGTTATGACACACCAATAAGTTCGTGCTTCAAATTCTAACGCATCCGGCGGCGAGTGTCACGCTGGCGTCACATTCGTTTCATAAGCTTTCATCATAAACCGACAGGGAATGAATTCAAGAAAGGTGATGGAGGCAGACATGTTTTTAAATCCGATTAAAACAGCAGCAGGCAAGTTGATGGCAAAGGTACAGGGGATGGGAAACGGCCGTTCCACCCACCTCCTCTCATACAACACCTATACCGCCGAACAGCGCATTACCACCCAAGCATTCATCGGCAAACAAAGCGTTTCACTCGAGCAAATCAAAGGCAGCATGAACAACAGCCGCTGCAACGACTTCAACGCGCAGTTCCAATTGGTCAACACACATGGCCGCGAACGTTTGCAAAATGTGGCCAAAGCATGGCGCACCAAAAACCTCTCCCCCATCTCTCTGGTGCAGGTCGGCGAAATCTACTTTGTACAAGACGGACACCACCGCGTCTCTATCGCCCTCAGCCAGAAACAAGAGCTGATTGAAGCGCATGTCACCGTGGTAGAGTTGACCCACATTTCTACACCGGCATGGCAAACTTCACCTTCTCAGGCAGCATAAACCTTTTTTGGGGGGAAGAAAACAATTAATTGTTTTCCTATTTGCTAGAATCCAGCTTCCATGACTCTATACAAAACTCCGTGTTCTAATTCATGCAAATGATTGATGGCATCAGCAGAAAAATGTGATACTCTTTTGTATGTAATCTGTTATGAGAGGTCATACATGCTCAATTTTCTGCCACCTTTTCTTGTCGGGAGTTTAAGTGCTTCGCTGTTGATTTTGAACACGCTTTTTTGGTGTTTACCCTTGTATTTTATTATTTTGCTTAAGCTTTTTCCCATTAAGGCATGGCAAACAGGCTGTACAAAGCTGATTATTTGGCTGGCAGAAATGTGGATCACGTGCAACAGTGGCATTATGTGGCTTACCCAGCGCACCGAGTGGGAAGTAACCGGTCTAGAGAATCTGAAGCATGATGATTGGTATTTGGTTATCGCCAACCATCAATCGTGGGCCGATATTGTGGTCATGCAGCATGTGTTAAATCGGCGCATTCCTTTTCTCAAATTTTTTATCAAGCAAGAACTAATTTGGGTACCTGTGATTGGGTTGGCGTGGTGGGGTCTCGACTTTCCGTTTATGAAACGCTATACAAAAGAATTCTTAAAAAAACATCCAGAACTGCGCGGCAAGGATATGGAAACGACGCGTGAAAAGTGTGAAAAGTTTAAATTCACGCCCGTTTCGGTGATGAACTACCTGGAAGGTACCCGTTTTACACCTGCCAAACATGCCAAACAACAATCCCCCTATAAATATCTACTCAAACCAAAAGCTGGCGGAATTGCACTTGTGCTCTCTGCCATGAATGAGCAAATCAAGACAATGGTGAATATCACGATTGTCTATCCCGACGGCATTCCCTCTTCCTGGGACTTTCTTTCGGGCAAAGTCAGGCGAATAGTGATGCAAATCGACAAGCAGGAAATCCCGGCCGACTATCTCACTGGTGATTACCAAAATGACCCATTTTTCCGCGAACAGTTCCAGGCGTGGGTGCGTGACCTGTGGGAAGAGAAGGATGAGGTGATTGCGGGGGTGTTGGGGGAGAAACGGCCGTTATTAACCCAAGAGTTAACATAAATTAGAAAATTTGCAAACATAGTGAAGAATATAACGTAAGCGGTCAGTTTGTATATCGTGCATCGATTAAATTTCCGTGCCCCTCTTATTCTGCGGCCTCTGGTCGTATTCTTCATTATCATGATAGTCCGTCGCCTGAGTCGTTGCCCAAGGCAGCACATTCCTGAAGTAATGTCTTTTTAATATCGCATGGCCTTGTGCCGGTTAACTGTTGCCAGAGTGAGCTGTCCAAAGACGTATCACGCAAAAATCCCTTTTTGATCGGCATTTGACAACCATTGAGATGGGTAATATCGACATTTAAAGCAGACATAGCCCTTCGGTGAAACTCATAAACACTCAAGCGTTTACCAGCAACATGCACAACTCCTGCGAAATCTAACCAGGTTAAATGGATTACCGCACTGGCAATTTGCTTCACCCCTAGTGGGCTTTTGAACATATCGTTGAATAACGTGACTGTACCGCCAGATTCGAGAACACTTTTGGTTTTTTTTAAGCGGGAATCCAGAGTTCCATTTGAAAACCCGTAGATATAACTGGGACGAACGATACAGAAATTGTTGCAATAGCTTCCAATTATTCCTTCGCATATTGCGAGATTTTTACCGTATGTGGTTTGCGGATTTGGTGAATCTTTCTCAGAATAAAGTCCTTTTACTCCTTCAAATATGCCATCACTTGATAAATAAACAATGCGCCTATCCTCACATGCCCGGGCAAATCTTTCCATCGAATATCGAACTTTGTCTAACTGGTTATTCATCTCTACCGCACTAGCAAAGATAATAGCCCCTACTTGTTGTTTATCAAGTATGTACCTAATATCATCATTGAAAAAATCGAAACGAATAGAATCTGGAAAAAGTGGGTTTCGATAATGGGTATAGATAACATTTTGTTGGGTTTCAAGCAATTTCACTATTTGTTGTCCAAGGAAACCACTTGCGCCAACAACTAGAATTGATTCTTTTTTGTTCATAATGGCATGTTTTTTCTTCTAAGGCTGGCTACAAAAGCGTTTAGCTCTTCTGGTGACTTAATCCAAATAACTGTTTTGGTAGTTTGATACATCTCTACCAACTTCACTAACTTAGGTCGCAAATTTTCATGCACCCATTTATGAACGGCTTTGCCACCGATATTGCCACCCGATCGGGTGGGCAAGCCGTTAAATCAAGTTCGTTTTCCACCTTGCCATCGGTGCGCAGCGAAATGATTGCGCGAATGCCATGTGTGTATAGAGCATCCCACCCTGCCTTTGTTAGCTTGGATGGATCGTCTGAACGAACCAAGGTTCTCCAGCGTGTTTTGCGGCCATCAGCGTCATGTAATCCCCCGAGGTCGCGCACGTTGTGGCAACCATCCCATTTGAGCTGTCGATTTCCAATCATCTCATTCCCCCTGCATTGCCGAATGCTTTGTACTCACCAGTTTTGACTACTTTCATCTTAGTTTCACTCCAAACTGCGGTAGACTATTCCAGCGTGTCTAAAAATTGGATTGTGGCAGCGATAATTTGGTCTTGCTGTTCCGCTACAGAGATTGCTGCGATGCCATCATCTTTTTGAAAACTGTAGTCGGCATACTGACGGTGGTTTCCCCCTTCGATAATAAAGAGTGTGGCCGAATCACTAATCGTTTCATAAAAAGTTTCTTGTTCTGGGGAGCCTGGATCATTTGATCCTATGATTGTCAGAATAGGTATTGGGAAATTTACAAAATCCTCGTTATTTGCAGGATATGAGGCAAACATGATCAGTCCGTCAACGCTGTCCACATTGTTTTTAGCATATTCAGCCGCCATCGCACCACCAAGTGAGTGTCCACCAATGACCCATGACTCGATTTCTGGAAAAGCTTCTCGGATTTCATCTGCACGATTGATGCCTGTGAATGCAAGATTGAGGGGCATTTTGGGAATCATAACCAGATATCCGGCGTCCGCGATGCCTTGGGCGGTCACAGCATAGGCTTCTGGATCAACCAGTCCACCTGGATAGTAAATTAGGCCTTTATTGGTGGGGGAACTCGGCCAAAATACAAGCTGCCCATCTTCTCGTTTAACATCATTTTCCTGCAACACAACAGCTGCGCGTGCTGTCGCTTCCTGAGACCTTACAGTTGCCCAACCAACCAACAATAGCCCTCCAATCAAGATGATGACAAGAACCGCAATGAACAATCGACGAAATATTTTCATAGTACTTAACCAATGTTTCTGCCACAGCATAAAACCTGTGAATTAGCGGTGGCGTTTATCGTAGATGATAGTTTTTTATCTGTTTTAAATGAACAATGCAATTGTATCAAATTCCGCATTGGTCTGAATTATAATAACTCGCGGCTTTTGGGCGATGGGTGAGGCGGTGGTGGATGGGGTTAACGGCCGTTTCCCCCAAACCTTCTCATCTCCACCAACACTTGATGAATCCAAGTAAACAAAATTGGTCTGGAGACCAAAGAGGAAGATCGGCACGGTCCGAAGAGCAGTCCACAGCAGGGTTTTGTTGCTCAAAAGAATGGACCAATTTCCGAAATTGGCCCATTCTGAGTGTGTATGATTTTTGGTTTGTGATTAACGTTGGTTGCCGTCTGCTGTGGGAATGGGGGGCGCAAGGTAAGGTGTGACCGGGTTTTCGGATTCGATTTTGATCCAGTAAACACGGCCGAATTCAAACCACTCAAAATTAGTCTCAGTCGGTTCGTTGATTTGTCTCGAATCGCCACTTTCAACAACGCTCACCAGTGATGGCAAGTTAGTGACCCAGCACACGGAGGCTGACGCGGCGCGAGGTGGGCATTGGATGAGCCGCCAGCCGGTGTTGGGGTCTTCTCCCTGCACGAGTGCCGTTTCTCCCGAAAGCAAATAGCTGAGACGCGCATAACCCGTCCCCGGACCAGTGCGGATGTTCAGATTGGTGAGGGCGGTGAGGGTGGGCGCAACGGCCGTTTCCCCAAAAACCTCCAACACATTCTCCCCATCCATTGTGGGATCATACACAATTGAATAGGTTCCAGAAATGGCGCGTAACGCTGTCTCGATTGTACGCGAAACCGGCAAG
>QQUD01000032.1 GCA_008501785.1 Chloroflexota bacterium | reverse complement strand
ATAAGATTGAATTGATGCAGATGATGGAGAATGCAGGGCGTAATCTCGCACATTTGGCTCGCGGTCGTTTTTTGGATGGCAAACCACGTGATAAATCGGTGGTGGTACTAGCTGGAACCGGTGGCAATGGGGGTGGTGCGCTGGTCTGTGCGCGGCGGCTGCACAATTATGGAGCAAAAGTGCAGGTCTTTATCACCAAACCAGATACTGAATTTACACCTGTTCCCGCACATCAGCTTGATATTGTGCGCCGAATGGGCATACCGGTAGGATTTGCGACTGATATTGAAACTGCACAACTGCTGGATTTAGTGGTGGACGGGGTGATTGGGTATAGCTTGCAGGGTGCGCCGAGGGGAACGGCCGTTTCCCTCATCAATTGGGCTAATTCTCAAAAAACACCCGTGCTGGCACTCGATGCACCTTCCGGTGTTGATACAACGACTGGCACAGTATTTGAGCCAGCTATTGCAGCAACCGCGACAATGACCCTGGCGCTGCCGAAAGAAGGGTTGCGTGTTGCAGGTGTAGCGGCGCAAGTGGGGGAGTTGTATCTGGCAGACATTAGTGTGCCCCCGCAGCTTTATGCTGAACCAGCGTTGGGTTTGCAGGTTGGCCCCATTTTTGCACAAAGTGATATTGTGCAGCTTTCGTTAAGCGATTAGACAATCCATTTCTCGAATCATATTGCCAGCAAACCAAGAGCCGTTGCTGGTTAATTCGTAGCCGCCTTGTGTGTTGCGGATGATCAGGTTGGCAGCCTGCCATTTTTCAAGCAGGGATGTGCCGTTTGAGATGTGTTGCTGTAAGAATGGCAGGTGAAGGGTGGGGATATGACTGGACAAAACGGCCGTTGTTAATGGCTGCAATGCGTTTTCACGAGTGGTGCGGCGTAATCCCCCTTCGAGGCCCGGTGAAACGGCCGTTTTCGCACGTAAATAGGCTGCATAACGCGGATGTCGATAATGGTATTCCCCAAACAACCCATCCCCAATTGTGCCCACAGCCAGACAATCTTCCCCTCTCGTTGGAAATGTGAAATACACATTTTTGTCTTGTGTGTCGGCCCAATGATTAAATATATTTTTGTTAAACCCGTGCTGTGACAAAATGGATGCTCCTGCCTGGAACATAAAATAGTTGTGGGTGTGCCGATCTGGGTTGGTGAGTCCTTGTGATTCAGCCCATTTATGGTTCTGTGGGTAGACAAGAAATTCGTATAGCGAAACGCCGTTTGCGCCAGCCGCGAGCAGTTGTTGAATGTCATCGATCCAGCCAGCCAGGGATTGATGTGGTAAACCACAAACCAGATCAACACTCACCACCCAGCCCATTGCACGCGTGCGTTCAAGGGTTTGCAGCACTTCGATAGCAGGGCGTCGGCGCTTGATGGCTTGCCGCACAGGTTCTTGCAAACTTTGCACGCCCAGGTGTAACCGGCGAAAACCAAGTGTGTGCATCGTGTTCAGCATCTCATCTGTTAAACTTTCTACCGTTGATTCTAAAGCCCATTCGGTTTGGTCGTTTGTGTTGAACTGGTTTTTGCAGGTGTTGACGATTTGGGTCAATGGGGCAGTGCCAGGAAAGGTGGGTGTGCCGCCACCCAAATGAACGGTGGAAACAGAGCGTTCATTCAAGTTGCCTTGTTGGCTCCAAAGCTGTAGCTCCTGGCAGAGTTGATTTGTGTAGCGAGTGATGTGTTGCAATTGACGGGACCCTAATTTGAAAGAATAACAGTCGCAAAAGTGGCATTTGCTGGAGCAGAAAGGGACATGGATGTAGATGCAAAACGGCCGTTTCTCATCCCCATTCTGTAACTGCTCCTGCAAAATTTGCCACGCCTGTGGTCCACCATGATCGTAGCCGCGTGTTGCCCACAATGGCAGTGGCAGCAGCCAATTGTCTACCTGATAGGGAGCCGACAGCGACAGCCACTGCTGCCGAATGGAATCGACATCAACGTCAGATGGGGCATTTGTAAAATAGTTATTAAACACGCTTTCCCGCATTCTCAATTCTCCACTTCCTTTGTGTGGACCCCCACGAACTCATTTGTTATTTTTTGTCCTACAACGCCATTGCTGCTGCGTGCTTTGTGCCAGAGTGAAACGGCCGTTTCTTGCAAACGAGTTAACATCAGTTGCCGATTGACGCGACAGCGAAAACTGTTTATCGGGGAATCTGTTGTTTCCATTGGACAATGGTCTGGGCAGTGACGCACACAATGATATTGATTGAAGCAGTTCCGGCAAGACTCGGGGATGGGGTGCAGCTTAGTGGTCAGTTTTTCTATTTGATTTTGGTGCAGGATGAAACGGCCGTTCTTCTCATCCAGTTCGCCAATTTGTACCCCAACCTGCTGCACGTTTTCCGGCCAACTTGTTTTAAAACAGGCGGTGGCAATGCCCTCAGGAACCAGGTTGAGAACGTGGCGAAACAGGTGGCAATAAGGCCCGTGAATTTGGTCTGGGCGGCTGCCAGACATGCGCCAGGGAATGCCATGCTGTTGGGCAACTTGTTCTGCTTTTAGGAACGCAGCAACGAACAAGTTTGCATCCATCATTGAGCGATGCGATTTAGCCCGCCCAGAATGATAAACGGGTTCGACATGTATTTCGTTGGGCTGTAAAACCTGGCAAATGTACGCAGCAATCTCAGCCTGTTGTTGCCACGTGTGGTTTGTGATCGTGACCCGCACATCAAAGGGTGTCCCTTCCTCATGCAGAATGTGGGCGGTGCGCTCAACTTGCTCGCTGCTGTTGCCGTTGCTCCATAACGGCCGTTGTTTGTTTTGTACATCGGATGGTCCATCACAGGAAAGCCCAATCATGTCAAAGTTTTGCGCCAACCACCTGGCTGTTTGGGATGAGATAACGCCATTGGTGGCAATGTAGCGAAAGAGCGGCACCTGCCGGGCGGCTGCCATGTCTGACACAGTTTGCAGCGCTTGTTGGAGCAGCGCATGATGCAGTGTTGGTTCGCCACCACCGTGGCAAACCAGGGTGAATGGTCGATCGTGCGCTTGACAGGTTGCCAGCACGAGTTTGGCTGCGGCGGTGATGGCTGGTTGCGAGAGCCGGAGCGCAGGTTGCGGCGATGGTTCGGCGAAGCAGTAAGTACAGCGCAGGTTGCATTCGTTGTGCAGGTAGAGGGTGAGGCAATATGGCGTGAAGGGTTGGGATGAAACGGCCGTCCATGTTTCTTGAGCTGCCCGTGCATGGTTGAATAATTGAGTAGTAATGGATGTCAGTTCGTGACGTGAGGATGCCGGGGCATGTGAAAATTGCTCAACTTGTTCTGGTAGAACGATTGCCAGATACCCTGGTGCATAGAACAGGGTATATGCACCGTAGTCCTGCCGGAATATGGGTAGTTGGTTGGTGGTGATTTTGGGGAAAACGGCCGTATTCGTCAACATGATTTGTTATCCTTGAGGTACACAGAAACGCAGCTGTACCAGATGCAGAAACAAACCTCGGGTAAAGGCAAACGCTTGTTCCTGTGACCATTGCATTTCTTCTGCCAAACTTAAGCTGATGTTGTGTAGGGTGTTACGGCCGTTCATCAAATTAAACGCAAACAGCGTTGCTGGTTCAATCAAGAACAATCGTTTTGGCTGACTGCTGTCTTGTAATTGCCCCCAGACAGAGCCATCGCGGGTGTTAATCTGGCTGCCAGGAATGATATGCGGGATGAGATACGCCATTTGTTTGTTTGATAACGACCCTAATTGAGGTAATTTGTACCCCTTTCCACCTCGCGCTTTACCCTCAACCACTTTGTATTCCATTGAAATAGTCTGCAATAGTGCGCGGCGGTTAAATTTAAACACAAGATCACGCCGTGGGAAGTTAAGAAAATAAGCATATTCGGTTGATTTGTGCATAAGTCAGCCCCTTTGCAAATCGTAGGACAAAACACCGTTTTGTGCAGATGCCTCACACCAGGTCAAAAGGTCAAGACAGCGTCTTGACCTACGGGCTTTGTGTGCAATATTCATGAAATCTTTTGAAATGTACGGATACGATGTAATAAAGTTGAGTCTTCAATGGCTAACCATTCGGCTGGACAGTTTTCAAAAAACGAAACAAATTGTGCAATGGTTGTTTGCTGCCATTCTTGATAATCAGGATGCTCAATGGGAGGACCCGCAAACAGAAACAAACCTCCTATATGGGAATAGGATGGAAAATGATCAAACGAATAATAAGAAACCCGCCCTTGCTCTTGTAAAAGGTCTCTTGCATGAACAAGCGTGTCCTTTGTTGGCATAGTTAAGGCTCCGCTAAATGGATAAAGGTCTGGACGGCGGGATTGCTGCCTGGTTTGAAATGGTATGGGATCAAGAGAAATATCTGGCGGGAAATGACGTGGCGATAACCAGAATGTTGGCTGTGTAATTGCCGGATGTATGTCTGTGGGAGGTAGGCCTAAACAGTTTTGCAAAACTTGAAAATGCGAATCGTACCCCTTGAGCCAAGGTTCCCAATTTTCGTGCAGCAACAGATCGTGATCCACAAACCAAAGGCCATTTGCCGAGGATAGCTGGTGTCTGATGACGTGGGATACGACCCGGCTATGTTCTGCCGGAGCGTCTGTGGCAACATCCAATTCTTGCACATTTTGTGGGAGAAATTGGCGAAACAGTTTTTTTTGACGGTTTGATTTGCCGACTTGTACCACAAAGATTGGGCGATCTTGTGTAAATTTGGCGAGTTTGTGTAGGCAGGTTAATCCCAGGCAGTTTGACCACCACGAAATGACAACCAGGCTGCTATGCATGTTCATCTCCTAGATTGTGACCCCGGCCGTTTGTGTCTCTTGTTTGTGTGTGACTGGCCAACGATGCCAGATGCCGTCGGCGTGAGCAATGTGGGTAAGCAGCATGCCTCTGGTGATGGTGCGGTTCATTTGGCAGCGGAGGCCGTGAATGAGATGGCTGTCTGGTTGATTGGTGAATGTGCGCGTGTAGCAATCGCCTGCACAGGACCAATAGCAGAAGCAATCTTCGCAACTTTGCTTTCGTGCTGCGATCAGGCTGTGTAAATGCTGCCGTGCGGTTTCATCTAAAAATATTTGGCCGTTTTCAATGTGGCCAATGCGCGAAATTTCGGCGAGCGGGTGGGCGTCGCTGGTAATTTCATAACACGTTACCAGTTCGCCGCGTGGATTGACTATGAGTGCGTTGTAGGGCGCTGTACAAAAATTGTTTGTGGTTAGCCAGGTACGCGCCCCGGCATAGTGCAGACGTCGTTCCGCTTGTATAGCGATTTCATAAGCCTGCATGAACGCGTCGGCAAAGGTCTCGTAATCGTTGGATGTGCCTTGCTCGTGCCCCCCTCGGGTGACGTTGAATGC
>QQUD01000157.1 GCA_008501785.1 Chloroflexota bacterium | reverse complement strand
CGAATTATCTGTTCAAATGGATGGGTTTCTACTTTGGCAGCCATTTGGCCATCAACAAAAGCAACCAACGAGTGATTTGGGTTGGTTCCCTCGGTATCTTCTGGCTTTATTTCTTCATCAGACCAGAAACCAAACGCATATTTGTCTAACCATTGAGCTGCTTCTAATTCATCGCTTTTGGGATGACGGATTTCAATTGACATAAATGTTATCCTTTTGTTGAAAGGGGAGGAAGGAAGAAGGAGCAAGGGGCAAGGAAGAAAGATGGACCAGACGACCTTCGTTAATACTCAGTCTCAAGAATTGGCATTATCATTCGGTACACTCTTTTTCGCTAAACCATAATCACTAAACGGTAATCGGTGAATAGCAATCTATAGTTATTTTCCCGTTTCTTGTTCCCCGTTCCCCGTTTTTTGTTTATTGTTTTCAATTTCCTTTCCCTCGAGCATACCTGTCCCAACGATCAGGTGCAACCCATGCTCATGCCGGATAAAAAAGAAACCAGTTTTTGGTTTAATGAGAATGCAAAATTGTATTATGTCCTAAAAAGATACGAGGTGTTTATGTCTCTCAATTCCCAAACTAGAAATTTTGTAAAAGCAATGCCGTTGGTTGAATTAGAAGGTGTTGGGTGTCGGACCGTGCAAATTAATGGGCATACCGTAGCGCTGTACGCTGCCGGCGATCGTGTCTTTGCGGTAGACAATCGCTGCCCGCACATGGGATTTCCACTTGACAAAGGGTCAGTCAAAGATGGCATTTTGACCTGCCATTGGCACCACGCCCGTTTTGATCTGGAAAGTGGTGGCACATTTGATCAATGGGCTGACGATGTACGGACGTTCCCAGTGGAGATTCGGGATGGTGAGGTGTGGGTCGATGTCGCAAGCTACGGCGATCCCATATCCCATCAGCAGGATCGGCTGCAAGTAGGGCTGGAACGAGATATATCGTTGGTGATTGGCAAGGCGGTATTGACGTTGGTGGACAACGAGGGTGATCCGGTTGAGCCGTTCAAGATCGGACTGGAATTTGGCACGAAGAACCGGCGCACTGGTTGGGGACAGGGTTTAACCATGCACACTTGTTTGATGAAGATGTTGCCCCATCTCAACGATGAAGACCGACCTCGTGCGCTGTATCACGGCTTAACGGCCGTTTCCCGCGACAGCTTTCAACATCCACCCCGGTTTCCAATACGGCCGTTACCGGGTAACACAACCGACACCCACACGCTCAAACGCTGGTTCCGCCAATTCATCGAAGTACGAGATGCTGAAGGAGCGGAACGCTGTATTGTCTCAGCCATTCGTGCTGGAGCCACTGATCGGCAGATGGCAGATATGTTGTTTACGGCCGTTACTGATCATCGTTACATCCAGATTGGGCACCCCGCTGACTTTACAAACAAGGCATTTGAGGCGCTAGATATTGCCGGATGGGAATATGCAGAGCCGGTGTTGACCAGCCTTGTTTCAGGTTACGCCAATGCTTCGCGCATGGAAGAGTCAAATGCGTGGCGCAACCCGATTGATTTAATTACCATGTTGAATGATGCGTTTGCGAAGTTGCCAGGTACGATTGCACAAGGGCAAACACAGCGAGGTGACTGGAACGGCCGTTCAGACCTGATCCCAATGCTACTGGGGGATGATCCGCAGGCAATTGTAGATGGGCTGTTAGCTGCATTAGCCAGTGGTGGCACCGAAGGCCAATTGGCTCAAACTGTTTCCTACGCAGCCGCACTGCGCATTGCCCGTTTCCACACGAGTAATGAGTTTCCAGATTGGGATACGGCACTGCATACATTCACATTTGCCAATGCAATTCAAATGGGATTGCAACGTGCGCCCTCTGTAGCACTGCTTCGTGGTGTATTTGATGCGGCGATGAGTGTATATCTGGACCGGTTTTTGAATATTCCAGCAGCACGACTGCCGCAAATTGATGGCGGGGAAACGGCCGTTCTCAACCAATTCCCAACCTTGCTTAACAAACAACAGCAAGTAAATCCAGCCGGGGAACAAGTGGCAGCCTTTCTGTACAATCAAGGTGAGCCAAAACAACTATTGGCAATGTTAGGCCATCTACTCTTACGTGAAGATAGAGATTTCCACACCATTCAATGTGTCGAGGCTGCTTTTAACCAATACAATTTGCTGCAAGGCTCCGACGAAGCCCCTCACGCCCTCATTGCTGCCGCTCGTTACCTTGCTGCTCACGCGCCAACCGTGCGTGCCCAGGGCCAAACCTACCAAATAGCTCACCGCCTCCATCGCGGCGACCATCTCTTCACCGAATAAAAAAAAGGAAAGATACAAAACTCATCACTCCCCATACAAAAAACCGATAACAAACGTTATCGGTTTTTTCGATGCGGCCATTCGAGGTTCTGACCCTCAATTTCAACCCCATTGGACAGCGTACTGACTTGGTTCCAGGCTAGGCCATGCTGTGATTTATGGTTAACACAATACTAATTATTTTTGTGTCAAACCATTAATTTCTCGTGAAAGGAGCGCAAGAAAACGTGAACAACCGTATTACCACATTCCTACAAACATATTCTTACTTGCTGCTTACTTTCTTTCTTACAATTGCTACAGTGAGACACCAAACTCCGGTTCTGGGTCTTGCTCGGCCAATCCAATTTTTACAAACAGCCATGGGCCATAGTAAGCTACCCACAGCGTCAAGAGCGTATATCGCACAAAGCGTAGCGGCAGCCCTAACCACAACGGGTCTTCAGGGAAAACAGCTTTTAACCCGCCCCAAATGCCTACCGCAACAATCATACCAACCAGATAACGGAAAAAGCGTTTCCAGAATTCACCTTTAACCAAAAAGCGTACCCGGCTGCCTTCAAAGATAAGGCCAACGCCGATGCCTAGTAGGGCGGCAACGGCCGTTACCATCACCTCAAGGCTTTCTCTCTCCGCTTCAGGAATAATCGCTGCCCAAGAAACAGATTCATTGGGTGTGCCAATCAAAGCCACAATACCACTGTAGATAACTGTTATCACAATCGGAATCACAACCATGATCATTAGCCGGTAGCCTAAAATGCGTTTTTGGTACCGAGGTTCCCAGCGACTTTGCCATACAAACATGCCTAACAAAACCAGCAGCCCTAACAAAAAGCCAACAACCACATCGTGTACAAAATGGACGCCCAGATAGATTCGACTGACTCCCATCGCGAGGACAATCAGAATCGCCAGCAGCCAAACCCAGCCGCGTTTGATCCTGCTTGCCAGAAACAGATAGATGACCGTTGCACTTTGCATATGATTGCTGGGAACGCCATAAGTTGGCTCGGAACTCAAACTTAGCGTGTTGTCGATCCAATACGGCCGTGGCCCCCGCATCCCATGTTTAAACAGATTGTTCAACGCGTTTGAAAACAAAAAAATGTACGCAAGATGCTTGCCCACCGATTTATTGATGCACCAATAAATCAGAGGCATCATTGCCAAATAAAACTCTTCCCTGCCTAGCGTGCTCATAAATTGGAAAAATCCCTCAAGTTGAGGAAATGTTCCCTGCAGCCACTGTGTTGCCTCAAGCCCAAAGTTTATGATTTCTTCCATGAAATATCTCCTCCTTCACATAATCAACTCTTTTAGCGTGCCCTCTTCAATTGAAAAGGATTTGTGGCTCGCAATACGAACCTCGCTAGGCGAGAGATATAGGAAGAAGATTAGAGGCGAACAATAAAACAAGACGATGTGTTCTATCGTTTCGTTTTATTGGTAGAATTATTTATATTGTGAAAATTAGAGTCCGTACCTTATAAAATGGTAAACAATGGCACAATGTGCCTCTTCCCTTAATAGAATTGTAACCATCAATTGCAAAAAATACCATACTAATCGCGTCTAAAGATTAGTAATCGTAAGAATAATAAATCAGATATAATACTTTCTCAGGTATTATAAAATTTCAATAATAAAGAAGCTGGCTCAAAAAATTGACTTCAGTCAACGTGGAAACAGGCCAACTTTTACGACTGGAGGTGTTCCATGTCCACAAAAATACTCATCATTGAAGACGAAGAACGTATTCGACAGTTTTTACAACGCGGACTTAGTTTTGAAGGGTATCGTATAGAAACGGCCGCTGATGGGCAGACAGGACTTGATCTGGCCCGTGAAAGTCCGCCAGACCTTGTGTTATTAGACTTGATGCTGCCGGGGATGGATGGGTTGGAAGTATGCCGCCGCATTCGTGCTGCCAGTGAAGTGCCAGTTCTTATGTTAACTGCGAAAGAGACCGTTGAAGACCGCGTGACCGGGTTAGATGCTGGCGCAGATGATTATTTAGTTAAGCCTTTTGCGTTTGATGAATTGCTGGCGCGGGTACGGGCACTGCTGCGTCGTTCACAGCCAACGCAACCGCAAGTCTATCGTTTTGCTGATCTGGAACTTGATACCGGCACACGTCAAGGTCGGCGTGGGGGGCGTATTTTTGATTTAACAGCAAAAGAATATGAACTGCTTGAACTCTTTATGCGACACCCACGTCAGGTACTCACCCGTGATTTGATCTTTGACAGGGTGTGGAATTATGATTTTGGGGGCGAGAGCAACATTATTGAAGTATATGTACGTTATCTGCGTCAAAAAACTGAGCATGATGATTTGGCCCGCCTGATTCATACAGTGCGGGGCATCGGATACGTTCTACGCGAAGAGTCGTAAATTTGTCAATACAAAATCGGCTGCTCATTGTTTATACCTGCATTTATGTTGTTGCCTTTGTGCTGTTTGCGACGGTTGTGTATATGCTGCCGCGCAATCGCATTGTGGCTGAAATCGATCAGGAACTGGGTGCGCTAGCCTCCCAAATACAATCGAGCAATATAGGACGTGGGCCAGACAATGTGCTGCGTATTCCTATCCCTCCGGATTTGAACAATCTAGAAACTGCCTCGACATTTTTCATGATTTTAGACACAGATGGACAGATTATCTTGCGGTCGCAAAATCTGGTAAGTTTCGATGGGTTTTTAGATCCGGATGGATTTTATGACACTCCCTATTTCAGCCAAATTGCTCAAGAAGATTTTCAATTGAGAGTGTTAACCGTGCCATTATTTGAACAGTCCAATGTTCAGCCGCAGGTTGTCGGTTATCTGCAAGTTGCACGGTTATTAGACTCCTTCGAAAGCTTCAATCGGTTTTTGGTGATCGCGTTATTTGTAGGGTTTGCGGCGGCAACAGCCTCCCTGTTTTTAGCCGTGCTGTTGACGCCTGGGTCCTTCCGTCCATTGGAAGATATTGCGACGGTGACCCGTCAAATTACCAATGCCGATGATTTGAGCAGGCGCGTGCCTGAGAAGGGGCGTACCGATGAAATTGGTG
>QQUD01000573.1 GCA_008501785.1 Chloroflexota bacterium | reverse complement strand
AGGAATGGTGAATGGGCCGTGTGCGCTTAAGGTTGGCGTAAGAGCAACGACGCCTGTGATAATGATAGTTGCCGTTGCTTCATCGCAGAGTGGCGTTGGTCCATCATCGCAAATTTCATAGACAAATTCATCGGTTAAGTTTTCGGAACCATCGTGTTCATAAGTAAATGATCCGCTATGGCCTAATAAAAATGTATTAGTAAAATGGGTTGGAGCGGTAATTGGCGTAGTTGTAACAGTTAATGTGCCGCCGTTGGGATCGGTGTCATTGATGGCAACGGTTTCGCCATTGTCTGTTGTGTTAGTAACAGTGCCACCTTCTAACACTCGAATTGTATCTGAGATAGCTACTGGTGGTTGATTGATTGTGATGTCAAAAGACTGGTTTTGTATCGGGGCCGTATCATGTTGAATAAAAAAGTCAAAACTGTCGGTAATGGGGGTCGTTGTTCCGTTATGATCATATTTAATTTGATTGTTATTAATATCTAATTGGGTAAATGATGTAAAGTTTCCTGTAACTGTCAATGGGTTGCTGCCTAAAAATAATGTCCCATGAGCTGGAAGTGTTTCAATTGTATACGTGATTTGATCAGGTAGAAGAAGCGTGTCTGTAACTCGGAGGGTACTGCTGAGGATGGTATTCCCAGATGTGCCAATATTGACAATCATGCCGTTATTGTTCACAAGGGTTGGATCGGCAAGAACAGAATTCCAAAGTGCAAGTAGTAGGCCTAATCCGCTAAATAGGCTAATTATAAGTGTGAATATTTTTTTCATTTGTCCCCATCTCTGGAGTGCCTCCAGTTCAATGGTAAGAAACTGCACGATTCGCAAGGGTATGATGAACGCTTTTATGGTGGTGGTGGTGGTGTCCGAGTGGCTTTTGAGCCGCCGCCGCTGCCGCCACCGCTGCCGCCGCCGCCGGTGCTGGGGGGTTTGGTGGGCAGTGGTGTTGGTGTGTTGGTTGGTGTTGGTGTGTTGGTTGGCGTTGGTGATGGTGGAATGGTGGCGGCGGTTGGGATTAAGGAAACGGCCGTTTCTCCCACCACCTCACTTACACTAATTGCTAACCAACCTAGTGTACCATCTTCCGTGATGACATTATACCAGTTGCCTTCTTCACGATTGATAGCAATGACAGTAACAACATCGCCATTTTTCAAAAATCGAATGATATTATATCTTGTACTCGGACCTTCCCGTAAGCTGGCCGAGCTGACATTGACCTGAACTTGTGGGTTTGGTGTTGATGTGGGTGTTGAGGAAGGCTCAGGCGTCAATGTAGGCGTTGCAGTTGGTTCTGGTGTGTTTGTCGGTGCTGCCGTGATGATTATGGTTTGGCTTTCACTTTGTGTAATGGGCAGATTTGAGCTTGATGATACCAGTATCACCTGCCATTCAAATGTGCCGATAGTGAAGTTAGCGGCAGGGGCTGCAAGGTTATAGTTGAAATTGTCAGGGGAGTCGGTTGTCTGACCAACGACAAATTGCCGATCTGGCGTGAATGCCTCGACGATAAACTGTTCATCATCTGCCAATGGCATGGGCCAGGTCCAGGCAAAATTGATGATTTCGCTATCATTGAATGATTGCTCTTGAGCTGGTGCAAAGGTAACCACATTATCGACAACGGGAATAGCTTCCATGGTAGAAGTCGGTGTTGATGTACTTGTGGGTTCAGCCGCAATTTCAGCAATAGCGGCTGAAGGAAGGGCTGTGTTGGAAACGGCCGTGTTGTCTTGACCACCCCGTAAAGCAAGCAAAATGACACTCGCAAGCATAACCAAAACTAACAAAGGTGCGCCAATTTTTAGCCACAAATTAGCTGTTGAGCGTCTTGGTTGAGAAGCGCCCGCTCCAATTGCAAATTCTTCGGCCTTAATTGCTTCGTCAATAGCGATAATAAATTCTTTGCAGTTATTAAACCGATTCCATTTCTGTGTTCTGATAGCCCGATTGACGAGACGATACGTTTCCGTAGACAAATCTGGCCGAAGCTGTATCAATGAATTTTGATTGGCCGAGCGGGTGATATTCTGCAAAAGTGAATCATACGTAGTTGGCAATGTTCCTGTTAATAGCTCAAATATAATTACACCCAACGAGTAAACATGGCTCTTTCCAACAATAGCCTTTCCCTGAATCTGTTCTGGTGACCAATAATTAGGATTTTGCTTCGTGTTTGTTCCATTATTAGAGAAATTCTTTAGGCGTGGAACACCTAAATTTGCTAAGATGACATTTCCATTTGGCTCTAGCCACACTTTTTCTGGTTGTAAGTCATGGTGGAAAATTTCAAGACGCTCTGCCAGTTCTAATGCTTCTGCTATTTGCCGAACTAACTTTAATGCATAAACACTGTGGACAGGTGTATCCTGTTTCTTCAACTGATTCATGCGCTTGTTCAGCGGATAATACTCAGTATGTTCACGAGCGAAATAAGGTCGGTTATTGAAAGGTGTCAGGCCTACTTGTAAAACTTGGGAAATATGACGATGTCTTATTTGCGCAACCTGTCGCATTTTAGTCGCAAAACGGTCTGCATAGGTTCTGTTTTGCGCCAGGAACGGCAAAAGAACCTCGACAATTACCTCGCGGTTTTCATCGACATCATAGGCAAGGTAAACATCAGTCACACCGCCATGTGCGATATGCTTTCGAAGTTTATATTGATCGACTAATTCATCAAACAAATTCGGCTTTGCCATTTTTGAATGATTCACCAAACTGTTGCGTCCGTCAACTAGACTATTGTCCAATAGATTCTGCATTGCCATAACATAGTTGAATAAGCTTATACCTGCAAAGCCACTATTAATAAATTACACCTAACATGACAATTTTATAGAAAGTTTCTTTCAAATCTTCTTACGGGTAATATTGCTTTGTTTTGACAGATTGACTCAGGTAGTTCCCCAGACAATGCATTGATTAGATAACACAAATGTGTTTGTATTGCAAATATTTGTGTCAAATTAATTTGAGTGAGGCTACGGAGGGGGTGGTGTTTTTGTTGGGCGTGAAGGTCTTGATGTGGGATTCGGTTGTGAATTCCCTGGTTGGTTTCCGCCGTTATTGCCGGAATCTGATGTGGCCTCTGGTGTAGGAGAATTAACAATTGGAGGGGCTGGTAAAAATATCGTTTGTCCAATGCTTAGTGAATCGCCTGTTAAACAATTGATTTCTTGCACAAAGGCTACTGTCGTGCCTGATTGGGTGGCTAGATTAAACAGATAATCATCTGCCTGAACAGTATAAATAATCCAGCCTTCTGGTTGGAATGGGATACAAGCGTCGGTTTCTGTCGCTGTCGGGGGTATTGTTGGTGTAAGGGTACTTGTCTCTGCTGGTGTCGCCGTTGTTGTGTTGGTCTGTGTGGCTGTTGGTGTGTGTGTGGGTAATGAGGTCTTCGATGGGGTTGGTGCTGGTGTGTTGGTATTTGGTCTACTTGTTGTTGTTGGTTTTTCCGGTTCAACAAGGTTGTCCGGGTTATCCACAGGTGTTGATGTTTGCGTGGCTAATGTTTGTGTAGCTAAAGGAACGGCCGTTTTCGTACCCGTCTCCTCCGGTGCAATGAGTGCAGGAACGGCCGTATTGTTTGGTTCTTTATCTGTTGAGGCCAACGGCCCCCAGAAAAAAAGAAAAACCAACCCCAGGATAAGTAATGTGCTAATGGCAATTATTACAGGTTTCCATGAAGAACTGGGTATTGATAATGGCGGCAAGGGGATGCTGCTCTTTTTCTGATCAACCGGGGGAGATTCTGCCGCTAATGCTATTTCAACGGCCGTTAAAAATTCTTGGATGTTATCATAACGGCTCCAGGGTTGTCGCCAAAGGCAATGACGAACCAATTGGTAGGTTTCTTTGGTGAGACCCGTGCGCGCATTTTCCAAAAGGATAATTTGGGTTTTTTCGCCTTTTGTGAAAATATCCCAATCTGTTTCAAATTGAGGAGGGTGATGGGCTAATAGTGTGAATAGCAGCACGCCTAGCGAAAAAATGTTTGATTGTGCAGTATGTGCTGATTTTTTATTTAATTCGGGAGCCGTGTATCCAAGCTCATTTGTGGGGATGGGGCGGTCTGGCACCGCATCTTGAAGACCCCAGCCAATGAAAACGGCCGTATCTTTCCCGATAATCCATATGTTCTCAGGATGAATATCTTTATGGAAAATCTCTTTCTCTTGTGCTGCAGCTAAAAGGGTTGTTAATTGATGAACAAGCCTAAGGCTTTGTTCCGTCGTCAGCGCGGCCGGATTTTCGGATAACAAGTCCGAAAGGCGCTGCCCGTGTGTAAAGGGATATGCTACAACAGGTTGTCCTTCTGGTGTGGCAAAAATCTCTACTATTTGAGTTGAGGGTATTTTGTGTAACGTTTTGAGGTGTGAAGCAGCCGAATTTATAAATTCACATTCGTAAATTTCTAGGAGCAACGGCTGATTGGACTCATCTGTAGCCAGGTATAGAGAACGGGTTGCTTCCTTTACAATCTGTTTTTTGATTTCGTATTTACCAATACGTGTGCCAACTTCGGATTCAAACATGGTTAATTGATATTACATATTAATATTATATCGAGATGTCAACTTGTAGACGTTCAGTTCCTGAGGTGCGACGCGCTTGTAAATGGCATTTTTATGGCGCATTACTCTAGGAAAAGTGCGTCGCACCTGAACGGTTGCGTCAACTTTAAGCTACCTTAAAGAAAAAGTTCGTCTTTCACTTACGATGAGTGGCGTATCACTATTTTGTGAAAAGAGCTGAATTTGCCACTGAATCGTTTCTGTCGGGTTCGGTATTGATGCAGGGCTTAACTGCCATCTGTAACTGAGTCCTAAATTAGGTTCAATAACTGACCCAAAATCATATAGTTGGTCATCGACTAAAAGTGTGACTGTAAAAGATTGGTCTTCCGTAAGTGGTAAGGGCCACTCCCAATAAAATGAGAGTGATTGGTTTTTGCTAAAAACAGAATCTTCTGGTGGTCCTAGAAGTTGTATTTGTGCTTCAGATGGAAGGGTGGGCAGAATGTATGGCGTTGCTGAGGGTGTGGGTATGATAGTTGGCAATGGAGTTGTAAGCGTTTGTGCCAGCGTGGGGGGTGCTATTGCTGTTGGTTGGTTTGGCTGTTGATCAAGTACGGCCGTTTCTACCCCACCGTCATTTTTTAATATGGTTTGTTGATACCACCCATTAAGTAAATTAATGCCCACCAGACAAATAATCAATAGCAGCAAGGGTGCAAGTGTATAAAGGATGCGCCAGCGCGTTTGGGTGGGTTTGGATTCAGTCAATAACTTTGCCCCCGTTTCAACTCATTTTATATGCCGATTGTAGCAATAGTCGTTCAATTACTCAAGCGGATTTGATGGTAAGAT
>QQUD01000975.1 GCA_008501785.1 Chloroflexota bacterium | reverse complement strand
GGCAGAGGTTATAGAGGGATTAGTTGATGTAGGTGAAGCCATGATTTTAGAGCCAAAAATGATTGAGGAAGTTCAAGCTGCGGTACAAGAGGCTAAATGTTTGGGAGTGCGGGGGCAGGGAACGAAGCCTGCTTTGGCTATGGCGTGGGGGGAAACGGCCGTTCTCTCTACCCGTCACCTCTCGGGCATTCTGGCTTATGAGCCAAATGAGTACACTTTTACGGCGTATGCAGGAACGGCCGTTTCTGAAGTTATCACCACGCTCGCCCAAAACAACCAATACCTGCCATTTGATCCATTGTGGGTAGAGGCAGGAGCCACATTAGGCGGCACAGTTGCAGCTAATGCATCTGGGTCTGGGCGTTACCGGTATGGTGGCGTGCGCGATTTTATTTTGGGCGTCTCCTTTGTCGATGGCAGCGGTCAACTCGTGCGTGGGGGCGGCAAAGTGGTGAAGAACTCGGCCGGATTTGATATTCCCAAATTTATGGTGGGTAGTTTGGGCCGATATGGCATTCTGGTTGAACTCACATTCAAAGTGTTCCCTAAACCGCGCAGCTATGTAACGCTGCAACTGCAATACGCGTCACTTCATGCGGCCCTGTTTGCCATGTTCAAGCTGGCTGTGATGCCGTTTGAGATGGACGTGTTAGACTTGGCTCCAGAATTAGCTGGCAAGGCAACGTTAATCATTCGTTTGGGTGGATTGCCAGAAGCGCTGCCAGGGCGTGTGGAAAGAATGCGCGGCTTTTTGCAGGAACAGACGGAGGTGGAAACGGCCGTTCTTCTCGAAAACGAAGCCGACATCACCTATTGGCAAGCCCAAAATAGATTTGATTGGGCATTCGCTGCATCACAGCTTGTAAAAATTCCAGTTACACCAAAACAAATTCCCACCCTGGACAAGCATTTAACAAACACCCTGCGACGCTATTCTGCCGGAGGCAACGTCGCCTGGGTTGCTGCCGATGACATGACAGCTTTACAAACAACCCTAACCGAACTCAATCTAGCAGGCTTACAATTCACCGGCCACACAGACGACCCATACCTGGGCAGCCGCAAGGGACGACGCTTTGCCCAACGTATCAAAAAAGCCCTCGATCCAAACGCAGTATTTTCGACGAATGACTAACTTGACTATTTGACTTTCGACGACTCGACTACCCAGCTAAAACGAGGTTTTCTCTATGCAGCACAAAATCGACATTTCTCACCACGGACCACGCGGAGCCGCAATGGCAGATGCTATTCAATCTTGTGTGCATTGCGGTTTTTGTTTGGCCGCATGCCCGACGTACAAATTGCTGGGGCAGGAGATGGATTCTCCCCGAGGGCGGATTGTGTTGATGAAGGGAGTGCTTGAGGGTGAAATTACTGCGGAAGATGCACAGCCGCATATTGATCGCTGCCTGGGCTGCGTGGGCTGTGTGCCTGCCTGTCCGTCTGGTGTGCCGTATGGGGCGTTGTTGATGAGTTTTCGGGCGCAGGTGGAGGGGGAGAGAAAACGGCCGTTTCTCGACACCCTTACCCGCACCCTCATCGCCGAAACCCTGCCATACCCGATCCGATTTCGCCGCGCCATCCAAACAGGAAAGTTAGCACGAGTCATCCAATCTGGCTTACCCGAGCAGATTAGCGCAATGATTAGCCTGCTTCCTGACAGCGTACCCAATTCAGAACCATTGCCCACAATCTATCCGGCCAAAGGTAAGCGGAGAGCACGGGTGGCATTGTTAACTGGATGTGTACAGCAAGTATTGGCCCCAGAAATCAATTGGGCAACATTGCGCGTATTAGCCGCTAATGGCGTAGAAACGATCATTCCTGCCGACCAGGGGTGCTGTGGGTCCATTCTCATGCATATCGGCGAAGATAATCGTGCCCAAAAATTAGCTCGCCACAACCTGAACACCTTTCCCCAGGATGTCGATGCGATAATCACAAATGCCGCCGGATGTGGGTCAGGTATGAAAGAGTATGGTTTATTGTTTGCGGAAGATGCATTAAAAGTGCAGGCGTCTACTTTTGCAAAACAAGTGCAAGATGTCACCACATTTTTGGATGGGTTGGGATTGCGCCCACCGGCTGCATTGCCGCAGCCATTACGCATTGCCTATCACGACGCGTGTCATTTGCGTCATGCACAAGGCGTGATGGCAGCTCCACGCCGGTTGTTGCGCACTATTCCTAATATAGAATTGGTTGAATTGGGTGACGATGGGCTTTGCTGTGGTTCAGCAGGCACCTACAATTTGGAACAACCAGAATTAGCACACGCATTGGGACAACAAAAAACACAGGTGATTCTTACTACGGGAGCTGACGCGGTAGCAACTGGCAATATTGGCTGTTTAACACAAATTCAAACGCATCTGACAGCGTTGGGGCGGGAATTGCCTTTGTACCATACGGTGCAAATCTTAGATATTGCGTATCAAAATGATTGATAGTGAATTATCTGTTACTCAAAAACTTGCCCGTTAAAAATGAACTCTTTTACATAAAGAATTTCACAGGCACCGCCGCCAGAATCTGTTCTGGAGTTTAGCGACAACTACGCTGACGTCTAAATGGGCATTTCTAATTGTCGTTAGTGGGTAATTCTAATTGTCGTTGGCCGCCCATGCCAATGCCAAATCACGTGGGGCTAATGGGGATTGCCAATCTGAATACGTTTTGTTGCCTAAAATACGTGCGGAAATCTGGTAGGTGGCGCGTGGTGTGATTGTCCAAGATTTGCCGCCAATGTCTAAAACTATTGGATTGGTGGCACTGCCGGTGAGGCTGTTTTGAATCGGGCTTTCGGTTGCAGATAGGGGGGCTTGTCCTGGTACAGATTCGAGTGGTGGGGTCTTGAGCAAAAATGTGAGGAGTAAGGCAATTGCCACCAGCAAGACGATAATGCTACTGCCTAATAAGATTGTGTCGAATACGGGTGGTTTTACTGGCTGTTCAGATTTGTTAATAAGTGCGTCTGTTGTTGTCATGGCTACCTATACAAAATCTATCATTACAGTTGACTATGATTTAGTAAAGGGGACTGTCTCAAATGAGAAATGACGGTATGGTATTGAATGGAAAGGAGTGGAGGCTTTAGCCGGAACGTTCCAGCTAAAGCCTCTACCCCTGGTGTTATGTGGTAACAATGGTCTCCAACGCAATGGCGATGCCTTTGCACATGGTTTCTAAGCCCATCGAGGGGGATAACGGCCGTATACCCACCACCTGCTCTGGCAATCGGGGCACATGAATGAAGCCTGCCGGGATCTCAAGCTGATACTTGTTCAGATATTGCATTAATGTATAAAAAACTTGATTACACAAAAATGCCCCCGCCGATAGTGAGAGCGTGGACGGAACACCAGCTGCTTGCATATCTTCAACTATTTTTCGAGCAGGCAGCGTCGTAAAAAAAGCAGCGGGTTCATTAGGCATGATTGGTTTATCGCTGATCTGAACCCCTTTATTATCTTCAATACGAAAATCGAGTAGGTTAATGGCTACTCGTTCCACTGCAATGGCAGGACGATGACCTGCTTCTCCCAGACAAACAACACCATCTGGTTGGTTTTTGATGTAGGCTCGCATGAGGGCATCTGGCCCTTCAAAGCGATCAACAGGGAGAACGGCCGTTACTAACTCGACACCCTCTATCTGTGTATCAGCCAACGCCTTCACAATCTCTTGAGACGGATTAATGGGTTGTTTATTAAATGGTTCAAAACCTGTCAGTAATATCTTCATAACGTTTTAAATTGCTCCAACCTGTTCGGCCAAACAAAGTGCGCTATAAACGGCCGAATCATTCACATAGGTTGGTGAGTATAACACTTTTCCTACCCACAAGGGAGGGTGTTTGCCGTTGTGATTTTCGATCAGCCATGCAGCACCGCGCTGAATGGCATCAAGGTGGTTTTCACCGCAATCTCTCTGGCGAATGGCAAGCGCCTGGACCCCAAAAGCAGTTTCTTCGGCTGTAGACAGGTAGGTTCCCCAGGAGCCGTCTTTGTGTTGGGTGGCTGTTAGCCAAGAAATGGCCGTTTCCACTAACCAATCCGTATAATTGCTCGCCGCAATGATAGCGTGGCAAGTTGTATAATAAGGTGAAATATGCCACTTATCGAGCCAGACTTTATTTTCGTTCTGAGCAGACTTCAGGAAATAAAGCACTTTTTGTATGATGGGGTGGGTGGGCGCAAACCCAGCCTTGCGAAAAGCGCTTAAAGCATGGATATTGGTGCTGATAGATGGGTTTGCTTCCATTTGATAGCAGCGCATATGTGAGCCTACAAAATGGGAGAGTAATCCTTCAATGTTGACAGAACGGCCGTAACTTTTCAACACTTCAAATGTCAAACTCGAATCATCCCCATCCTGCACCGCACCGTATGTAAAACTAGTACCCCGCACAGGGTCCCATGTTTCCTGCAATGCATCTAGCAAAGGAGCACAGATTGCGGTTCCCGTGGCATCCAATTCACCTACTAAAGCCAGGTTCCATAACGTCCAGGCTTGCTCAAACACGGCAAATGGATACACATTTGGCATTGCACCCTCTTGCTCAGTCGGTATTGTTTCCAAATAGGCTAAGGCTGATGGCTTTTTCCCTCCATTTAAATAATAATACGAGGTAGCTGCTGGACTGAAAAACACAGACCCATCATCCATTTGCAAGGTGTCCAGGTCCAATAATTTTAAATTGTCACCAGCCATTTCGGCTGAATAAGCCAAAATGGACTTGTTGTTAATGCGGAAGCCATTAAATGATTTTAAACGCCGCTTTTGTTCCTTAGCTAAATATGGTAAAAACTTTGCTGAATGGCTATCCAATAAACCGAGCGCTTCTGCTTCAGCCATGAGTGATGGTGCCAGCACTTCAAAACCAGCCATCTCATAAGCTGAGTTTTGCGAAATATGCAAAAACGCATCACCCAATCCCTTTTTTGCCCGCTCAATTCGTGGTTTATCGCAGTCATTTCCAAACTGGCCTAATGCAGTCATTGCCGACAAGGTAGAAATAATTCGATCATGTGCATAATAAAACTCTGGTGCGCCCCACGTGCCGTCTGGAAGTTGATAGGCTCGCAGCCAATCTAACGCTTTATATGCCAATGGTTCATCGACTTGGATCAGACGCGCATACCATGCTGTATCGTAAGCACACCCCGGCATTGTGCTTAAACCTACTTTTGGTATTAACTCATAAAAAGGTTTGCTCCATTTTAGACTCATTACTTTTCCCCTAACGCGGATAAACCGCAATTCTATCGACAACTTTTTCTCGATATTGACGCTGTTAGCGCCTAATCATCTATTTCGGACATTCCATAAAAACGAGGTTCTTTAGGATTTCATGGGGTAAGACCCACATATTGTGTCGGAGTGGAGGCTTTAGCCG
>QQUD01000341.1 GCA_008501785.1 Chloroflexota bacterium | reverse complement strand
AAGATAGCTGCATTGCGTTCCAATAATTGCAAACGGGTTTCGCCCGGTTTTTGATTGACGCCTGCGGTAATAATCACAATCTTACTGTCAACCAACTCACTATAATCACCGGCTGTGATGCGCATTGAATGTGCAAACGGAACCGCGTGCAAAATATCTGCTGCCTCCGCCTTCGCCCGCGCCAAATTGATATCAATCAGCGCAATTTCACTACCTACACCGCGCATCACCAACGCATAAGCGGCCGTTGCTCCGACAAATCCAGTTCCGACAATGCCAATTTTCGACATAAAATCTCCTTATCCGTGTTTCAATTCCTAATTGTCATCTTCTGACCTTTTGGAATTAATTTTAAACCTCGCAAAGGCGCTAAGGGCTTCCTTTCTACTTTGCACCTTAGCGCCTCTGCCTGAAGTTTCTAATTCTCGATTTTCTCTTTTGTTTAGGTTCGAGGGAAAGCAATTTGTCTTGACTTTATCCACTCAAATCATATTCATCATAATAATAACCATAAATCAATTTCTATCATCGGCTATTTACCACAAACTAATCTGTTTTCTTTTCACGATTTTGCACTGCAAACGATTACAAGGGATTTGTCAAAAAGCAATATTGCTTTATCCTTATCGTAATATGCATATTGAATCAGCAACCCGCGCCGATTGGAAGGCAATTGAAATGATTTATCGGGAAGGGATTCGCACGGAATTGGCGACACTGACGCCAGAATCGGAGGTTCCTGACGGAGATACCTGGTTTGCAGGTAAAATTCCAAACCTGATTTTCAAAGCTGTGGATGATGATGGTATGATGTTAGGATGGGCGGCGTTAACGGCCGTTTCCAAACGCAGCGTCTACGCAGGTGTCGCCGAAGTATCCGTTTACATTACACAATCAGCCTGGGGGCGCGGCATCGGTTTTATGCTGCTGGACCATATCGTCAAAGCATCCGAAAATGCAGGCATCTGGACATTAACTGCGGGTATCTTTCCTGAAAACGTCGCCAGCGTCAATCTGCATAAAAAAGCAGGATTTCGCATCGTGGGCACACGAGAAAAAATCGGCAAGCTGAACGGCGTCTGGCGCGATGTGCTGCTCATGGAACGCCGCTCACCCGTTGTTTTTTAAAAGAAAAGGTAGTCAACAACAAGTTTTTAGAAAAAGGACAAAACGCAGATGACGCAGATTGCCACGCAGAAAAAACAGATTTAAAAGGAAAATCTAAAGAAATCTGCTCAGTAATTCTGAAAACATTTTTCATTTTACTTATGAATATTCTTCAAACCAAAATCACCCAATTATTCGACGAAAATGGCGTTTCCTATCGTTTGCTGCCCCATACAGAACCGGTGTTCACGGTGGAAACGGCCGCTGCGCAGCGCGGCGTTGTCAAAGAAGAGATGGTCAAATCTATCTTGATGCGTGAAAAAGGAGGGCAAAAACGCTATGTAATGGCCTGCGTTCTCGGCCACACGCGCCTGGACCACCGGGCTGTACGAGCCAGCCTCCCCGAAAACTGGAAGCGGCTCACCTTCAGCAGAGGGGAAGAAATCACCAATATCACAGGATATGTGCAGGGTGCAGTCGCCCCACTTTGTTTGCCAGACAATGTACCCGTCATCTTTGATGAAGCCATTGCCACCTGCACCAACGTAAACATCAGCAGCGGCGATCCAATGGCTGGCATTGAACTCAAGCCTGCTGATTTAATTCGCCTCGCCAATGCCACATTAGCTCCCATTGTCGAAACGTGAACGCAGCACAAAACCCATTCAAACCATTCATGCTGCTCCTAGGATTGGTCGCATGCGCTTATTTGCTAGCGTGGATTTTTGTTGCTATGTTTTGGCCGAGTGTTGCCATCTGGGTCATCTATCTCAATCTGTTTACTTTGATTGTTTTCCCCATTAGTTATTGGGGGATCAAACGATTTATTGCCCAAAGCAAGAAATGGCCGTTCTTCGTATTTCAATTTGATTTAATACTGCCAGTCGTGCCCTACTTTCTGGTCATGTTCGCACTGATCGCCCCCCTGCCACAGTTCGCCACCTTCGTCTGGGGGAAAACAACTGTCGGCATTGTACAAGATTTGCAAACCGAATTAAGTACAGATATTGACCAGAGCTATCGAGTGACAACCACCTATTTTACCGAAGCTGGCGGTCAATGGACTAAAAATATTTACATTGGCCGCAAGCTTTTTAACACGCTCGCCATTGATGACAGCGTAACGCTCCACTACTTGCCACAATTTCCAAATCGCGCCATCATTGCCGACCCATTTTTGATGAAAGTTCAGGCACGACTGCTGATGTGGTGCATGTTCACGCTAATTGGATGGCTCGCAGGCGTTTTTATTAACAACTATTTGCGTATCAATTTGTAAATGGTAGATTGAAAAATCGCACACTGTTTGTGAATATTGTCACAAACTTGACCTGGAAGCATTCCATCAGATATGCTTTTTTTACGTTTGTTTATCATTTCCACTGTTGCCATCAAAATAGCGTTTTTTTAGAATATTGCAATTTATTTGAAGTCGTATTTGGTAGTTTCGTGCCATCCATATGTAACAAGTAGCTTCATAATTTCAAATGCATTTCACAAAGTAAATAATCGATCTAGCTTGTTAATTCATTACAACACAAACAATTGAATAGGATGGGCGCAACCCGTGAATCAACCAATATTCTGACACTGAATAGTTCGGTTGCAGGACAAGTGTAATTATGGCAAGTAACATTTCAAGAACAAACTATGAGGGTTCTAAAAGTGCCGCCACGCCAGCTATCAATGCTGCCAGGACAGTAAAAGAAATAGTTGGTGGGGACAAAATTACGGTTGGTGATATCAAGGGAAGCTATGCAGCGATTGGTGCCGGTGCTCAAGTCAATATCACCAAAATTCAACAAGCCACATCAGCAATTCATGAGATGGAGTCGCTTATTCAAAAAGCTGAAAGAACACTTGCAGCAGCGATTCAGTCAAAAATTGATTTTTACACCAATCTAATTGAAGTCAGCAATTTTGATTCACGTAAAAATCCCTATAAAGATTTGCTGGAATACAAATTAGAGGATGCACCATTTTTTTACGGCCGTTTTACAGCCATCGAACAAATGCTTGAAAAAATGCAGCAAAATAAGCTCACCGTGCTAGAGTCCGATTCTGGTTCAGGTAAAACCTCACTTTTGCAAGCAGGTTTAGCATCACGTTTATTAGCAAATGGCGATTTTCCCCTGTATATTCGCCCTTACGACCGTTCACCCAACCAGGAAATCAGAAGAGCATTTCTACCCGACTACATGACCCAACCCGATATAAGTCGCTACCGTGACGACAATATGACCTTGCGTGGATTTTTAAAGCGGATCACTTTTTATCTGGGTGGGCAAACTTTATATATTTTTTTGGACCAATTCGAAGAATTTTTTACGGTGCTTCAGCCTGCGTTCCAGCAGCAGTTTGTGAAGGAACTACAAGACTGCATTAGCTCTGATTTACGAGTACATTGGGTCTTGTCGTTGCGAAAAGAATATTTGTCAGAGTTGAGAATCTTTGAATCGGTAAACCCTTTTAGCAATAAATATTTTTTGCCTACTTTTAGTCGGGAAGAAGCGCAGGAGGTCATGGAAAAACCAGCAGACTTGAAGGGAGTATCTTTTGCAGAAAATCTGGTGAATCGCATCATAGATGATCTTCACCAACAAGCAAGCCAGGTTTCTCCAACACAGACACAGTTAGTTTGTCACACACTATTTGACGAATTGATGCAAGAGCCAAATCCTGAACTGTTCACACATGCTTTGTATGATAAGCGGCGTGGTGTTGGTGAAGGAGCATCTGGCGCAAAAGGCATTCTTAACAACCACCTTTTAAGCGTGCTAAACATCTTGAATCCACCAGAGCGTCAATTGGCAAAGCTCATTTTAGAGGCGCTTGTTAACTCAAAAGGACAAAGAGTACTCGTCAGCCTAACAGACTTGCAAAACTCATTAATGTCTAAAGACAACAAAATGATCGAGGCGGTTGTGAAGGTCCTCTTAGATAAACGATTGATACGACGTGAAACAGATGAAAACGGCACTCCCCTCTACGAACTAACCCACGATTATTTGTTAGCAGAAATTGAACTTGATCCTGAGACCAAAGCACGAAAGGCGATTCAAGAACTGCTGCGCAGAGCTGTGCCTGAGTGGGAGGCGAGAGGTCGTTTGTTGTCAGAAAGTGATTTGCAAATGGTCAACGCATTTCGTGACAGGATGGAATTTAGCGATAGAGAAACGATCATCATTTATGCTTCTTCCATTGGTTATGGCGAAAAGGAAAATAGCGATTACTGGCGAGGCCAATTGCGTGCCAATGAAGCCAAATCGGTCTTATTGACCCTTTCTCAATCACAGCGTGCCTTTGTTCGCATTGAAGCAGCCACCAAACTTATTGAGTTCAATGATGATGATGCAGCAGAACAGCTAGCTGCTCTGGCAGTAACGGATGATGATGACGAGGTGCGAGAGATGGCGACAATTGCAATAACAGAATCAAACCATTCAGCAGCGATTGAACAGGTTGTTGGCATGGCATTAGATTCAACAACGGTATCAAATGCTGAATCTGCTTTAGTTACGATTCGGGATGGGATTACGGCCGTTTCCAGCCAGATCCCCCCCTCTCTAGCCAAACGCATCAATCGCCAAGTAAGACGCAACCGTTGGCAAAACAACAAATATAAATGTTATACCACCGCATGGCGTTGTGCTTTAGGCGGTTTTTTGGGGGTTGGTATTGGTTTAGGGTTAATCATGGCAAATGGTGATAAAACCCTATCCGATCTCTTTCGGCTTGCTCCTGAATTAGCCATTTCACTTTTGTTGGGCAGCATTGTTTTGAACGGCACAATTGGTGGAATGGCAACAATGGGAGGCGGATTTGCACATGCCTATTTCCAGCAAGTTTTCGACGGTCGCATTAAACAGTGGTTGTGGGTGATGAGCAGCGTCATCACTGGCACTTTACTTGGCTTGTCAATGATTTTGATGGTGCAATTTGCATCTGCCGCAAATGAACGCCGTTATCTGCCAGGATTGCTTGCTGGATTCTTGATTGGTGTTGTCATCACATTTTTCTCAACAATGCCCAAACGTTTTAATCCGCTCATCCACAGCATCATCACAATGCTATTTGGCGTCGTGATTTTTATTGTGATTGGTACCACTGGTCTCTCTCTCAATGCCGAACCAATATTGCTTGTCGTGGCGGGTATCACAACCGGAGCCGGGTTTTTCTGGGCATTTAATCAGCAATCACCCAAAAGGCTTGCTTAAAAGGGTGTGTTAAACAAAGCCAAAACAATGAGGGTGATAGATTTGCCAAAAGGAGGCGGGTTGTTATGAAAAGCGTATTCGAAAATAGTCGAGCAGTTTT
>QQUD01001021.1 GCA_008501785.1 Chloroflexota bacterium | reverse complement strand
ACTTTTTGAGTCCTGTAACGAATGAAAAACCCTTCTATAATAAAAATCAATTACAACACCCTACCTCGCTACCACGCTTCTAACAGATTCCCACCAAAGTAAGGACATATCACACCCATGTATACAGGAGTCTATTCATCCAACCAAATGCCATTTAGATAGATGAGGAAAAATGAACAATCAAAAAAATAATAAGCAAAAACTTGACCACGAGCTGAAATCAATGAAGCAGCAGCTCAAAGACATGGAAGGGGAGCTTAAAATTCAAAAAGAAATTTCCATTGCAGTGGGAATATTTCAAAGCGACGTAACTGTACGCACGTTGCTTGAATCCATAACAGAAGGTGTCATCATTTGTACCAAAGATGGAAGGATTGTTATGATCAACTCCCGTGCAGAAGAACTGTTTGGCTATCAAACAGAAGAAGTAACCGGACGCTTGCTCAACATTCTGCTACCTGAACGTTTTTTTAAAAACCACGCAAAACTAATGAGTGGCTTTTTTGAGAGCCCAATTATCCGTCCGATGGGCAAAGGTATAGATTTGGCAGGAAAAAGAAAAGATGGTTCGGAATTCCCTGTAGAGATTGCTTTAAGCTTTTTACACACAGAAGTAGATGTATTGGGATTAGCATTTGTATCCGACATCACAGAACGTAAACAGGCAGAATGGGCATTGAAGCTTAAAAATGAAGAACTGGACTCATTTGCACAAACAGTTGCCCATAACTTAAAAGCATCACTCTCAGCTATCACCGGTTATTCTGAAATACTGGCTGATACACACACATCACTATCAGAAACCGAACGCATCACCTATATTGATTCGCTTGCCCGTAACAGCAGGCGTATGAACAATATCATTGATGAACTGCTGGTGTTTGCGAGTATCCGGCAAGAAGATATTAAAACACACACGTTGCCCATGACTGATATTGTTGAAAATGTCATTCAGCGCATTAACTTCCAACTAAAAGAAAGCAACGGGCAAGTTGTCATGCCCCCACAGTTGCATCAGGCAATTGGTTACAT
This sequence comes from Chloroflexota bacterium, assembly GCA_008501785.1. The sequence goes on along the minus strand of QQUD01001021.1, from coordinate 4,404 downwards.
TCCATGGGTAGAAGAAATCTGGTACAACTACATGACAAATGCAATCAAATATGGCGGCAAGCCACCGTTGATAGAAATTGGCAGCGAACCACTTGGAGAGTTCGTCAAGTTCTGGGTGAAAGATAATGGTGCAGGCATCCCAGAAGCGGACCAAGAGGCATTGTTTGAACCCTATGTACAATTAGCAGCCCATAGAATTGAAGGTAACGGTTTAGGATTATCTATTGTGAAAAAAATTGCCCAAAAACTGGATGGGAAAGTAGAATTAGAAAGTGAAGTGGGCACAGGGAGCATATTTAGTTTTTATTTAAAGAAAGGATAATTTTTGTGTTCAAAAAAATTGCAGATTTATTCGGGGGCAGCATCATCAAAATTACTGCCGCAGAACTCAAAGCCAAGTTAGACGCCAAAGAACCGCTGCAAATTATCGATGTTCGTACCCGCCAAGAATATAAATCAGACGGGCATATTTCCAAATCAAAATTGATACCACTATCCGAATTACCTTCACGCAGCCGCAATTTGCGTAAAAACAAGCCAATTGTTTGCGTATGTCGTTCTGGCAATCGCAGCAGAGCCGCCTGTAGACAATTAATCGATCAAGGTTTTACAGATGTGATTAATCTTAAGGGTGGGATGAACGGCTGGACGCAGGCAGGGTTTCCAACAAATTAAATGCTTTGTAATTGGTAAGGGGAAAACGGCCGTATTCCCTCCCAAATATTACCCATTAGAAGTAAACTTTATTAAAATAGCTCACAAAATCGTCAGGCAGGCTAGATAATGCGCAAGATACGGCCGTTTTTCAACAAAATATTGTCTTGGATTACGATCGGCCGAGTGGGTATCGTTTTGCTTATTGCCGCTCTACCGGGCATTTTAATCAGCTTCGGTGAAACCGGTCTCTCGTTTGGCATCGAAAACTTGCTTCTTTACATCTACACAGAGTTTGCCTGGGAAATTGCCAGCATCGCCTTTACCATTTTGATTATTGACAGAATTTACCAAGTGCAGGAAGTGCGTCTAGAGAAAAGGCAGCTTATTCGCCAGCTACGCAGCAGTGACTTTCAACTGGTGAGGGAAGCAGCGGACCGACTGCGCGCGCGGGGCTGGGTGTCGGATAGCACGCTGCGCAATCTGAACCTGACCCGTGCCATTTTACGAGATGTGGATTGGCAAACGGCCGATTTAACCAATGTGACGCTGGAGCAGGCCGATCTGCGAGGTATTGATTTGAGCCAGGCCCAGCTCACCAACGCCAGTTTGGAAGGTGCTGATCTCAGCGGTGCTCGTTTGGAAGGTACAAACTTAACTGAACAGCAGCTGCGAAAGGCGGATCGCCTGATTCACGCCATAATGCCTGATGGGACGAAGTATGACGGCCGTTTTCACCTCACTGGCGACCTGCGTGAAGCCCGCACCAGCGGATACAACCCTGACGATCCGTTGGCAATGGCTCGCTATTATGATGTATGATCGTCACACCTCACCCCCGCTCGCGCCAGCGCATGTTCAGCGCGCTGCCCCCCAATGGCACACAGTGCATTTTGAGCCGCCGCCCGCACGTCCGAGATTGGATCATTGCGCATAATGTGAATGATCTGGTTAACAGTAGAAGTCGCTTTTAGCTGTCCCAATGCATCCAGCACGCCAGCGCGAACAAAGCGGTCTGGATGGTTCAACTGTTCCACCAATGCACCAATTGCGTTGGGATCATCTAAACATCCCAACGCAACCGCTGCAGATGCCCGTACATCGGGGTCGTCATCTTGCTCCAAAAGGCGAATCAACGGCCGCTGCGCTGTTTCAATCTGCAGCTGCCCTAGCGACCTGGCCGCAAAGTAACGCACGTCAGAATCCTGGTCACCAAGTGCCTTGATGAGTGCTTCCCCCGCTGTGGGATCACCCAGGCTGCCAAGCTGCTTAGCCGCATTTTCGCGCACATCATCAATATTGCTGTGGGACAATTCGTTGATGTAGGTACGCACGGGATAAATGTTGTCCAACGCAGCGGTTAGATTAGTCATTGATAGTCGATAATTTCGCAACTGCTCTAAGCCAGATTCCGTCAACCCCGCTTGATAAACACGCACAAAACTGATCTTCTCAACAGCGGACCGTTCTAACTGCTCGGGAACTGTGCAAAGCTCCAATTGCACCAACAGCATGGGCAGGTTTCTTTTTTGGGCGAATGCGATCTCTTTCAGCACCGTCTCGGACTGCATCGACTGCTCAGATGTAATCACAACCAAGGTATAAGCAGCCGCCAGCGCAGACTGTATCGCATTCGCCCAAACACCATCTCCAATATCAGTGGTATCACGCCAGATATGAAAGCCTCGGTCTCTCAAATCATCTTCAATGAGATCAACTAGCTCCTTGTCCTGATTTGAGTAACAAAGATAGATGTGTGCCATAATTTGTTTGCTTGTTAGCTGCTCTTCAATTCGCGTTTCAAAATCTTACCCGTCGCCGTCATCGGTAGCTGCTCGCGGAACTCAATGTGACGCGGATATTTGTAAGCAGCCATGTTTTCTTTGCACCACTCACGCAGGTCATCTTCTGTAATGGTTACACCCGCATTCGGAATTACATAGGCTTTTACTTCCTCACCATGCTGGTCATGTGGTATGCCAATTACGGCTACCAGGCTCACATCTGGATGGGCCATCATCACTTCTTCTAACTCGCGTGGGTAAACGTTAAACCCACCACGAATAATCATATCTTTGACGCGATCCGCTATATAAACGTAGCCATCTTCATCAATACGGCCAATATCGCCCGTATAAAGCCAGCCATTGCGAACGGCCGTTTTCGTCGCATCCTCTCGTTTATAATACCCCTTCATCACACAATGGCCCTTGATCAGAATTTCGCCCAATTCCCCTTGCGGCACATCTTTATCATTCACATCCACCAAACGAATTTTCACACCCCACACCGGCAAACCAACCGAGCCAGGTTTGCGCACGCCAACTTCCGGGTTAAAAGAAGCCACCGGACTTGTTTCAGAAAGGCCATATCCTTCCAAAATTGTCACCTTAAACTTCTCTTCAAACGCCTTCATCACTTCCACCGGCATCGCTGAACCACCAGCAGCGCACAGCCGCAAATGACCAGCAATGGTATCCAGGTCAAACTTCGTTTCGGCATCAGGCACATTGAGCATTGCCCAATACATGGTAGGGACACCCGCAAAAAAGGTAACTTTGTCTCGCTGAATGATGCCTAACGCCGCTTCAGGATCGAACCGGGGCAGCAGTGAAATTGTGGCACGGTTATAAAAACCACTATTCATTTGAACCGTTTGACCGAATGAATGGAACAATGGCAATGTAATCAAATGGATTTCATGTTCTAAGGCTTCATACATGTTGTCGGATAAATGGGCGTTCATCACCATGTTGCTGTGGCTCAGTTCAGCTCCTTTGGGTTGGCCAGTGGTGCCGCTGGTGTAGAGAATAACGGCCGTATCCAATGCATCCGTATCAACCCCCTCAAAAATAGGCGACTTTCCATGCATCAACATCCCCAGCGTCATCACCCCTTCAACCGGTGAAGCAGCCGCCGGATTCGCCGTAATCATCACCATTTGTTCACAGCCATCCACTTCCTGGAATCCCGCATGACCCATCGTCCCCATCGGCAATTCTGGCGTCCCTTCAAAACATAAATATACTTTTGCATCCGAATCTTTGAGATGATATGCAATTTCACGCGGCTTGAGCAGCACATTCAGCGGCACCACCACCGCGCCCGCCTTCAAAATGCCGTAATACACGATCGGGAAAAACGGCAAATTCGGACAACCAAGCGCCACCTTATCTCCCTTTTCTACCCCTAACCCAATCAAACCTTGGGCAACCTGATTCGCCATTGCATTGACCTGGGCATAGGTCAATTTCATATCATTAAAAATCACCGCCACCCGATCCGGCACATGATGGGCGCTATCTTCCAATAAAATGGATAAGTTCAGCATGAGAAATCCTCCTAACAAATATGGTGATGTCTAAAATTATGTCCATGACGACAACTCAAACATCAGGTGTGAGTAAATGAGTATAAATTTTTCAGGCAGACCATAGGTGGATTAGATATTATGTTTCTGCCCAAATGTTTAGAAAAAGTGTTGTGGAATCGTTTGTATTATCTTCAAGAAAGATTGAAACGATTTTAGTTGTCACACCAGGAGTTGTCAACTTTCCCAATACCAGCCCTTAACCGTGAAGAAACAACCTCTGCAATCGTCATTTCGAGTAGCCTATGCCGGGAAGACCCAGAACAAAATAAGGAAGAAATTTGTCATGCAATTGTCATTCCGAGGTCTGCCGAGGAATCTTGCTTTGAGGCAGAGGGTTCTTGACAGACACGAAGCAAGATTTCTCACTCCGAAGACTG
>QQUD01000787.1 GCA_008501785.1 Chloroflexota bacterium | reverse complement strand
CATCTTTAGTGCCTAATTTTCCATCGCCACCCGGATCAGTAGCTGAGATGTCTCGATTTCCCAACCAACCCTGATGTTTAACTTCCAAGCTAGTCATATTATTTCCTGCAAGATACATTAGCTTACCTGTCAATCCAGGTTCTGCTTGCAAAGGCTCTCCATCTCGACGATCTGTAAATGTCCGCCCCATTTTTGTCTCCAACTCACCAACCAAAGAACCATCATTCCCCAAACCTGGGATATTTGGATGTGGAACAGTGACACTATATGTATTTTCGAGCCACTGAAAGCTATTCGCAACAGAAGCTGGTAGACACTGATTCTTTGCCGCTTCAACATTTGGATGATTTAGTTGTAGATTTATATCTACAATACCTTCATCCTGAAAGTTTAATAAAGCTATCGACGGAGGTGCTAATGGAATTTCTGATACGCTTTCTTCAAAGCCTTCAGCGTTGTATTTAGTACTGCCGACAGGAAATGTAGTGAAGTGGCCTCCCTCAAAGTTAATCACAGGCTCCGATGAGAACTCAATATAAGCCTGAATTGATGTTATGTCAACTCCTGGAGTCGTTCCTAAATCAAAGTTTGTTGAAATATTTGAATACGGAAAATTGGAAATTACCGGTAAATTCCGAACAACCCATCCTAAATTAGTGGAAATGTTAATATAGCCAGAAGTTAAAGATGAGGAAATGACTAATGAGCTAATATCTACAAGAAACTCGCCAGTATTTGAATTCATTAATTTAACTTCAGTCCAAGTAAAGTCCACTTGATTAAAAGAAATAGGTCCCTCTTCTGATATAACTATTCTGTTCGATCTTGCTTGTAGCATTTCGGTTTCGAAAAAAAGACCTATTACGAAAAATTCAAGCATGCCAACACCCACCAATATCACAACACTTATTACACCTATGCGAAGAATTCGCTTGTGACTAAGCTCTCTATTATTCATTTTATTATCCTTATATAAGATTTGTATAGGGGCTGTGTTGAGATATTAAAAGTAGATCAAAAAGAAATTAAACAATATAAGTTTGAAAAGATATCAATTGCAAATAAAATTAATTCCCACTACTTAAAGTGATGTCAGTTAAACATCGAACAATCTGGCAATATAAATTTAGAGAAGAATACCTCATTCTAACGTTAAGAATTGTTCAAACTTAATTTAGTTTCTCTATTGGTTATTGTGTCAATTGGTGGGAAAAATGAAAATAAGCTTGAAATTCACACATTGCTGAACATAATACCTGGAGTTTTAGAAATATTATTCTTTATGAAATTCCTAACATACTAAAGTTAACCTATTCAAAGTTTACAATAGAAAATAGGATTTTCAAGTTCAAAATCTGATGCTTAAAGAAAATTCAGAAATGGATCACCAAAATTATTATATAAATTCCGATATTCAAAAGTCTTCAATAAGAAATCATTCCTTGGAATCAATTTGTCAAACAAAAGATACAATGTCATTTACCAGTTATGTAAATATCTTCCATGAAGATTCTTGACAACTCATTAAGCCGAAATAAATATTGCGTACTTGTGGCAAAATCACCACTGAAATGCAATTGAAAAGTTCACAGCAATTTCTTCGAGTATATTAGTTGATAGTAATTCTTGGATTTGACCAATAAGCTGTTGAAGGTTCGCCTTCACTTACATATCTTCTAGCTTCAAGACGGATGATTACGGCCGTTTCCCACCATTCCACCAAATCAATCTCCACATCCTGCCACATCTCGCTATCCAAAAAAGCTGATTCCCAAACAACTTGACTGCGACCATCACTGGCCTCAATCAAAACACGAACCTGCAAATCTGCGGCTGGTAAAACGCCAAAAGCAAGGCTGGAATCTGGTAGAATGGTGTTGATGTAAGACTGGGAAGCCCAAACTGCCTCATCTGCCGGTGGATTCATTTTCAAACTCAATCGCCTATCATTTTCTGGTCCAGCAACTGTCATAGACGCAATTTCTGTGGAAACTGGTGAAACACCTTCATCTCGGTGAATCTCTTGGGTAATAGGATGAGCCAACAGCAAGAAGGTTTTGTCGTGTTGTTGTAGTTCGGGCATGAGGTTGAATAAACGGCCGTTTTCATAATCAAACACATAATAATCTGACGTCGCCTCACCTTCATCTAACAATTTAGACAACGAACCACTTAAATTCGGGGGCATGACTCCATACCACACATAAACCACACTACGTAAAAACTTCGGCGTAATCGGCAGCCGGTTCGCAAAAACATGCGTCTCAGCCTCAACCACTGGCATCATTTCCCGCAGCGGCTGCTCTATGCTCTGGTCTCCAGTCACATCCGCCAGCCACACCCCCTGAATTCGCCGCGAAGCAGCAATCTGAAAAACAAGGACTATTATGACAAAAAGTCCAGTCAAAGCGGGTAGTGTGTCGTGCATCGTGCGTTGTGATGACCCACGGCTAACGGCTAACGGCTTACGGCTAACACCTAACCCCTGCTGCACCCCGGCCCCCACTGCCAACACCACCCCCGGCAGCGCATTATAAATATGGCGTCCAGCATAAAGTTCTGGTTTTTGTGCCCACAAGGCCAGGTAAATGAACGCCAGATGCAGTGCGGCCCACAACAAACCGAGGCGAACAATTTTGTTGCTATACCAAAAGCCAATTCCGAGTAAGCCCAAGGTGCCCAATACAAAAATTGCGGCACGCAACCCAGTCAATTTCAACAGCTGACCCCAAAACGTAAATTGATAAAGGGTAGAGAGCCAAAAGTCACCAAATGTGCTTGGTGACAACAGTGTAAGCCATTGCTCAGAGGAGGTGCTGCTTAAGTCAATAGTCGCATTAGGACGAGTCAGTTGAATAATTAAGTAAACGGCGATAAGTCCAATAAGCAGTAGAAAAACAAGCTTTTCAGAAATAGAAAAAAGAGATTGGAGATTGGAGATTGGAGATTTCTTTCGTATCCATCCCTGGTGCTTTATTCGATTCAAGAGGAGCACAACCAGCAAAAATGGGGGCAAGAGAATTGTTTCCTCGTGACTAAGCAAGGCCAAAATGCAGAATAATGCAGTGAGGAGAAGATTGGCGTGAGACGGCCGTTTCAAATACCCTAAAAAAGCACTCACCGCCGCCAACGAAAACAGCCCCGCCAATACAATCGCAATCGCACTAATCCACGTCACCACATCCACATGATGGCCATGAATCGCAAACAGCGCTGCGCTGCCCAGCGCCACGTAAGGATGCAGCCCGATCTGCTTCGCTATGCGATATATCAACGAAATGGCGAGCAAATGTATTCCAATTTGTATGGCGTAGAAAATTTCCGGCTGCTGACCAAACAACAATTGCCCAAACAAGAACCACAAATTTTGAGTGGGGCGATAATACCAAATCGTCCAGGTAGGGTGGAAAATTTGGAGGAAAGTAAACGGCCGTTCCACCACCTCCCGCACATACCCCAACTGCACGTAATCATCCCCTACCCAGCCATGTGCAAAGGGTGGGTACAAAACGGCAAATGTCACCAACATCAAGGGTATGAGTAAACCTTTAGCAATCAGCGTTGTCTGTTTTCGAGCCTTCATCATTTGCGGTATTATCCATGTCAGAAAAAAGGCTGCAAGCGTAAAAGGTATCAGGTATCAGCTTTCAGCAAAGAATGAAGCTGATACCTGATACCTGATAGCTAAATCCCAGGAGAAACCCATGCCCAACCATCTGGCAAACGAAACAAGTCCCTACCTGCTGCAACATGTTGAGAATCCTGTTGATTGGTATCCGTGGGGAGATAAAGCGATCAATTTAGCAAAAGCGCAGGACAAGCCAATCTTGTTGAGCATCGGCTATGCGGCGTGCCATTGGTGTCATGTGATGGCGCATGAGTCGTTTGAGGATGAGAATACGGCCGTTTTCATGAACCAACACTTCATCAACATCAAAGTAGATCGAGAAGAGCGCCCCGATCTCGACAGCATTTACATGCAAGCTGTCGTGGCTATGACCGGGCAAGGCGGCTGGCCGATGACAGTCTTCTTGACACCCGACGGACGGCCGTTTTACGGCGGAACCTATTATCCACCTACACCTCGATTTGGTATGCCCAGTTTCTTGCAGTTAATGAACAGCATTGTGCAAGCATGGCAAACCAAGCGAGCAGATATAGACAGGAGTGCATCCGACATTTCCAGCCATCTCAGCCATACCTTTGCATTAGATGCACAGGGCATTTTGCTAGATGATTCCCTCTACAGCCAGGCACTCATCACCATTCAAGGCAAATTTGACAACGAACAGGGCGGGTTCGGACCAGCACCTAAATTTCCACCTTCCATGACCCTTGAATTTTTGCTGCGCCTTACCTTACAAAAAGAAGACGAAGCGGCACGCAATATGGTCGAAAAAACCTTGCAAAAAATGGCGTATGGCGGCATGTATGACCAATTAGGCGGCGGGTTTGCCCGATATTCGACAGATATCCATTGGCTTGTCCCTCATTTCGAAAAAATGCTGTACGACAATGCACTATTAAGTCGGGTCTACTTGCACGCTTATCAAGTCACGGACAACCCACTTTACCGCCGCATTACTGAAGAAACGCTGGATTTTGTCATGCGCGAGATGCGGCACGAGTCTGGCGGCTTTTACAGCAGTTACGACGCCGACAGCGAAGGGGTCGAAGGCAAATTTTATGTGTGGACACCTGCCGAAATTCGTGAACATCTGGGTGATGGAGCAGATTTATTCATGCTCTATTACGACGTGAGCGAACGCGGCAATTGGGAAGGCAACAACATTCTCAATGTACCGCGAGAGCCAGAAGAAGTGGCTCGTATGTCCAATTTGGATGGGGAAACGATGCACGCTCGTCTGGCTGCGGCGCGAAAAAAGCTGTACGCCGTCCGATCACAACGCATTTGGCCCGGATTGGATGATAAGGTGTTGACGGCGTGGAATGGGTTGATGCTAGCCTCATTTGCCGAAGCAGGCCGCGTGCTTAACCGGCCAGATTACACAGATATAGCGGTACAAAATGCGGAATTTTTGTATGAAAATATGCGGGTAAAGGCAAACGGCCGTTTGCTCCGCACCTGGAAAGCAGGCAGCAAAGCCAAGTACAATGCTTACCTTGAAGATTATACCTATCTGGCAGATGGACTGTTAGCACTTTACCAAACCACATTTGATGAGCGCTGGTTTGTCTGGGCACAAGAGCTGACTGATATGATGCTCACCCATTTCATAGACGAAGGCAATGGTGGTTTTTATGACACTTCGGACGATCATGAAGCATTGCTGCACCGGCCCAAAGACGTGCAGGACAATGCCACACCTAGCGCCAACGCAATGGCTGCGCATGTGCTGCTTAAGATGGGTTTGTATACGGGAGACGGCCGTTATTGGGATGTGGCGGAAACGGCCGTAAACGCGCTGCAAGGCCC
>QQUD01000394.1 GCA_008501785.1 Chloroflexota bacterium | reverse complement strand
GCTTTTGCATCAATTGCTTCCGCAACATCACAACTGGCAGAGCTAATTGCTTCCGTTACACTTTCAGTTTGAGATGCCTGTTTTTGTCGGAGATCATGAAAATTATCATAGGGGAACTCTTGTTCAGTGATCTCGCCAATTTGCCGCATCATCAGCACAGATTCAACCGGATATTTACCTGTAGCCGTTTCACCCGACAGCATGACCGCATCTGTACCGTCTAGAATCGCATTCGCTACATCACTGGCTTCAGCACGTGTGGGTCGTGGGTGTTCAACCATTGATTGCAGCATCTGAGTCGCCGTAATCACCGGTTTTCCCACTTCATTACAACAACGAATAATTCGTTTTTGCAACATGGGTACTTCTTGGGGCTGCACTTCAATCCCTAAATCACCACGGGCAACCATCATGCCATCGGCAATTTCGCGGATTTCTTCTAGTTGATCAATCGCTTCCTTCTTCTCAATTTTAGCAATAATCGGAATATTCACATCACGCACAGACATCATTTCCCGCAATTCTCGAATGTCATCAGCCGAACGCACAAATGAAAGTGCCACATAATCCAATCCTAAGTCACAAACAAGCCCAAAGTCAATTTTATCTTTTTCAGTAATGCTCGAAATAGGCAAATCTGTTCCTGGGGCATTAACACCCTTACGAGACTCTAATAGACCAGCAACCGTCACCAAACAGCGCAGCGTATCATCTTTTTTCTCAGCAACAGTAAATTCAACTTCACCATCACCAATAACCAACCTTGCTCCCGGTTCAACAACCTCAATCAGACCCAGATGTGGAAAATGAATCATTGCAGGTTGGCCACGATGCGGCGTCAGCACAATTTCATCCCCTAAGCTAAGCTGAATACCACCCGGACGCACATGTCCTAATCGCAATTTTGGCCCTTGCAAATCGCCCAATATTGCCAATGCTTTATTTTCTGCGGTGGAAACACGTCGCAGCATTTCAACAGTTTTTGTATGGGATTCATGATCGCCATGAGAAAAATTAACGCGAGCAACGGTCATACCAGCAGCTAACATGCGACGAATCGTCTCAGGGTTGTTAGAAGCTGGCCCGATTGTCGCTACAATTTTTGTTCGTGCCATGATTCTTCCTAAACTCCATCAGTATGTTTCAGTTTATAATTGCTAAAAATACCCAATAAAAAAAGGCGTTGTTCAAGCGAGGTTAGTTACAGAACAACGCCCTTAAAAGATTACAAACATCTCAAGGAATCTTTTTTTACAAAAGTGACCTATTTATGTAAAAACGAAAAGTATTTTGAAACAGGACTCGCCAATAATTCGCTTTTACTTATGGTAAATCACAATAACAGGCCTGCTTAACATCAAAATTCTTTTTGTGATTTACCTAACTGGCTTCAGGGAAATTTGAATTTCATCGCCATCTAATTTGCGTGCCACAACCTGAATTTGATCGGTCGTCACAAAATTATCTTCAAGCCATTGATGCACAGTAGGGCTAAGGACTAATCGCGCTCTATCGTCAGGAACAAGTCGCCAAACAGCACAATTTTTATCATAAACTCCTTCATAATACACAGTAACTTTTCGGGTTTCTGTTCGGGAGTTGATTGAGAAATAAGGCCAATGTTTCGGCGTCAGGTTCACAAACCCTTTGCGGAGATGAAGTGGTTTAAGTTCTGAAATATGGGAGAAGCCCTCTTCAACCGTCGGGATGACAACTTCTTCAAAGGTTTTGCCGCTCGCAACCGAAGCAGACACCGTACTGGTTTTTGCCTTTTTCCGTGGGGTCGTTTTTCTCTTGGCTTTCCCTGTAAGAAAATTGATCAGGGGCATTAGCTCACTAATCTGTTCACTCATAACAGTTGTTATCGCATTCCCCATAGCAGATGCTTGTTCAGATTGGAAGCGACGGCTAATGTAAAGTGGCGTTACCCATTTTTCTTCGCTGTTTAAATAAGTGGCCTTTTCTAAAATTGAGAAAGCCGTATCTTCATCCATTTTTATGACATCATCTTTAAACAAATCCTGATAATGCCCCACCTCATTTCCAGATTCTGCATCGAGCTGTATTTGCTGTAAACGGAGAGACCAATCACTTCCCAATTCGGTAATTAGCCGATGCCAAATGACAGGTTGTTTTTCAGCTAATTTCCATGCTTTTGTTAACGCTTGTTTATCTGTGAGTGCAACTTGTAATTCTAAGCTCATGGGGCGTGCATTAAACACAATATGAACATTTTTTTCAACATCCTTATTTGCAGCCAAATACACATTTTGATTCGCTTCGCTCAGCCCATGATTCGGCAGTTTTGTTTGAATCGGTTTTGGTAATTTTGCATGAAGTGCATTGATAAAAAGTTCAAGTTGTGATAGAGCAAATTTTAATGCTGTTTCTTCTCCAGCCCACCCAAAAGCGGTAAAAACAGGCATCGGTAAGCCAAAAAATTCGTTTGTTGTAGACATTCCTCTCAATCCTTGGTTTGTGTTCGTTTAGTTGTTCAGGTTAAACCCATTTTCGCGATATGTAAATTGGAGACGTTTATGGGGATATATTCTAAAATTACCCAACCATTTATAGCCGACGTTTCTATAGTTGGCAAGTCTCATCGTGATTGTGAGTTAAGTATAAAGAACAGTTTATAGATTTTTATTGACTGGCTCAAAAAAACCAAGAAGGTGGCGATGATCACCTTCTTGGTTTCATAAATAACTTTCACGCTTTTATGATTCGATCTCAACAGCCATTGCAACAGCTTCCCCACCTCCAAGACAGAGCGCAGTTACGCCGCGTCGTAATTTACGCTGACGCAGCGCATGGATTAATGTCACTAACACGCGTGCCCCACTGGCTCCAATTGGATGACCTAGGGCAATGGCACCACCATTTACATTGACTTTGTCCCAATTCCAGTTAAATCCTTTTTGGGTTAGCTCTGCACCATTAGCAAGCGCTTGTGCAGCAAAAGCTTCGTTTACTTCAAAAAGGTCTACATCATCCATGGACCAGCCAATCCGGTCTAATAAACGGGGTATGGCACGAGCAGGTGCTGCGAAAAGCCATTTGGGTTCTAATGCAACATGGGTGTAACCAACGATACGGGCCATAGGGGCTAGCTCTTGCCGCTGTGCTTCAGCTCGGGTGGCAACGACAATGGCAGCGGCACCATCGTTAATGCCCGGTGCATTTCCGGCGGTGACGATGCCGTCTTTTTCGAAGGCGGGGGGTAATTTGGCAAGTTTTTCGAGGCTGGTACCGAGTTGGTAACTACCATTGTTGTAGGTGGCACGGATGGGTTCGTCTTTGTCTACAATGTAGCTGGATTTGCGGGTTTTGATTTCGATGGGGATGATTTCGTCTTGAAAACGGCCGTTTACAGTCGCCTCTGCCGCTTTCTTATGACTATTCAATGCAAAAGCATCCAGTTCCTCCCGCGTCAGCTCAAATTGCTTCGCAATAAATTCCGCCGCGCTGCCCATCGCCCAATCTTCAATTGAACACCAAAGGCCGTCTCGCAGCAGCGAATCTTGCAATTGGGCATCACCATAGCGCAACCCGGCCCGTGCCTTGGGCAGCAAATACGGGGCATTTGACATGCTCTCCATGCCGCCTGCCACCATCACATCTGCTTCACCGGCCAGGATGGCGTTAGCGGCCATCATCACGGTTTTGAGACCTGAGCCGCACACTTTGTTCAATGCAGCCGCGCCAACTGTAGGGGGTAATCCTGCATTGATAACAGCCTGTCGCGCTGGGGCTTGGCCAGTTCCAGCCTGCACGACATTACCCATCAACACTTCGTAAATGGTGTCGGGGTCGATGTTTGCGCGGGAAACGGCCGTTTCTATCGCAATACCTCCTAATTCTGGTGCTGTTTTACTGGCAAGCGCTCCCGCCAATCTACCGGTGGGGGTGCGTGCTGCGCTGAGAATAACAACTTCGCGTTCCTTACTTGTTTGCATCACATGCTCCTATTCAGTGTTTTCGTGGGATATTTATTTGACGAACTATGATGATATTATTTTACAAAATTCAGTTACAAATTGGAAACAAAGCAAGAAAAATTGTTCAAGCCGATGAGATATTAGACAATATCCCCAAAAATTACACAGATTTCTGCGGAAGACGCGCAAGGATATTCGGAGAGAAAAAGAGTTTTTTGCTGGAACGCAGCGGGTGGCTGCTGAAAAACAGAAAAAATCTTTATTCGGCAAAATGCATTAAGACAGTATACTAATAAGGTACTATAAAGTTAGAAACCAGTCTAGTTCAGGAGAAAATCATGATAAATCGTGGTTTGATTGTAGCTGTTTGTTTTGCCTTGTTGGGTCTTATTGCATGCGGTGATAATAATATTAGTATTAGAGATTATCCGGATGCAGCGGATGAGGAAACAATCCTTCAAATTGATACTATCAATTTTGGGTCACCTGCGGAAGTACATTTATTGATTACCTCAGATAACACATCTAGCCACATCCCTTTGGTTAACACAATATTGAATCATAATCCCGATTTTATTAGTATTCAAGTATTTGAGGATGAACAATTAATTTCCACTAATTGGCCCGACTTGACATTTAATAGTGAGAATCAATATTTATACTTCAGTAAGATTGATGGCAACGGAGCAATAATAACAGTTAATCCGATCGACCCACTTCCAATAACCGGACCAATTGGAGGCTGTTCTATCATAGGCGTTGATTCGGAAAGAATAGGAGAATTATCCACAAACGATCATACAAAAATCTTCTCATATAGAGATAGAGAATTGTTGATGGAAAAAGAAGACTTTGTTGACCTATTTTTGGATGAAAATAAATTTCTCGCAGAGTTAGCTTATTCTATTATTGACAAAAATGCAGCAAATTGCAATCCGGTGGAAGGATCAGGTTGCCCTGACGTAACCGGTGGGCCAGGATGTTAAGTTTCAGAATGAGACGAGTATTTCTCATGGAGAAAATAATATAGTTTACACTCTCATTAGTTCAAATTTTTCGATTCCCAAACATTGAGTTCGTTGATGAGAACATGACCACTTCCTTCCAGGACTTTCTTACCAGCTTCTAGGTGTTTACGGGCTTGATTTAGGTGGTTAGTCTGAAAAGCCACCTGGGCCAGCCCGAATTGTGCTAATCCAATTATCTCTTTGTTATTGCTGGCTTCATTTGCCCAACGTAATGCTGCCTCAAAACGCCGTGTAGCAACATCAATTTGCCCAGAAAGTAATTCAACCACCCCCCAACGCGCCTCAATTAGCCCCATTAACCATTGGTTATCAATGGCATTTGCAATCGCATAACCTGCTTCCATATATATGATTGCTTGCTCCAGGTCAAACTGCTCGGCTGATGCGATGCCGAGATCCATTAATATGTGTCCTTCGTTATCCTGATCTTTAATTTCTCTTGCTAACTCCAACCCTTCTTCCAAATACCTCACTTCTTCCTCAT
>QQUD01000818.1 GCA_008501785.1 Chloroflexota bacterium | reverse complement strand
TAGGGGCTGTTGTTGCTGCAAAAGTGAGCAGGCCAATGGCTATCCATGCCAAATTGGTTCGGCGAATGGTAATGCGGCGCATAGCGGGGAATAGTAACTGGTGTCGCCTTGAATGCCAAAATTTGTGTCAAAATTTTACTAGTGCCTTTCGTCTAATAAAAAGGAGGCAGTGCAAACATGAAACAATATTTACTCATCATTTTGTCTATATTTTTATTAGTGGGTTGTCAAAATCAGGAGGTGGGGGGAGAAACGCCTGCACTGAGCGAAGTCGAAACGGCCGTTTCACCCACCCAATCCCCCACATCACTTCCAGACCCGACCACCCAACCACCAACAACACCGGCAAACACCCCCGCACCAACTGCCAAATCCCCAATCTCCAACCCCTTCCCCAAAGCTTGGTCCACCCTCGACATCGACACACTGCATGAAGAGATATTCATTGAAATGATGCGACGCGATCCTCAATTCGCCACAGATTTAGGCGTGGCTAACAAATATGGTTTGGGCCAATCTCAACTCACCAATGTTTCAGACGCCTATCTACGCGAAACGGACAATTTCATCACCGAAACACTGGCTTTGCTCGAAAGCATCGATCCAAACAGCTTAACACCTCTGCAAAAACGTTCCAACGACATTCTCATTTGGGATTTGCGTGATCAGGTGCGCGGCATAGATTTCAAATACCATGAATACAATGTAAATCAGCTTTTTAGCATCCCCAACGACTTGCCTGGATTCATGTCGGGCTTGCACCCCATTAACACTGTACAAGATGCGGAAGATTACATTTCGCGCCTGTCACAAGTAGGCGAGCAGTTCGAACAAGTCATTGAAGGGCTAGAAATTCGAGCGGAGTTAGGCATGTTGCCACCTCGGTTTGTGTTTGATCGGGTGCGCGAGCAGCTACGCACTATCCGGTCACCAAAAGCTGAAGATCATGAAATTTACACCAGTTTCGAAAGGCAGTTGGCTGATTTAAACTTGCCGACATCTGAAGCCGAAGCGTTGCAAAACGAAGTCATTGTGCAATTAAATGAAACGGTTTATCCTGCCTACCAAAAACTCATTGATACGCTAAGCAATTTGAAAATGGATGCCACAACGGATGACGGCGTTTGGAAATTGCCTAATGGGGAGGATTATTACGCCTATGCACTACAGCACCATACCTCGACTGACATGACCGCAGACGAAATTCATGAATTAGGGCTGCAAGAAGTTGAACGCATCAGTGGCGAAATGGAATTGTTGTTAGGCGAGTTGGGCTACAGCACAAAAATCCCCAACGGTATTGGGCAAATTTACAACAATGCTGGCGGCATTCAGATTAATAACGATCAGGCGCGTCAAGATGTGTTTGCGGCTTATGAAAATGCGATGTCTGCTGCCGATGAAATAGTGGGGGAACTGTTTAATATCTATCCAAAAGCACCTTTAATTATTGAACGCGTCCCGGCATTTCGTGAAACATCCTCGCCTGGTGCTTATTATTTATCACCACCGCTTGATGGATCGCGCCCTGGCATCTTTTTTATCAACGCACCCCAAGGCGGTTATGTGTCAATGGTGGGCGTTCCGACATTGGCGTTTCATGAAGGGGTTCCTGGGCATCATTTCCAAAAGGCCATTCAGAGCGAACTGCAAGACATGCCAACGTTCCGACGGGCTTTGCTGTTTGGCGCGTATGCGGAGGGGTGGGCGCTGTATGTAGAGAAGCTGGCGTGGGAATACGGTTATTATGACGATGACCCGCATGGCAATTACGGCCGTTTACAATCCGAACTATTTCGCGCTGTGCGACTGGTGGTAGACACCGGCATTCATGCCAAACAGTGGACCCGCCAAGAAGCAATCGACTACATGAGCAACACCCTTGGCTGGAGCAAAAACGGCGTCGCAGCCGAAGTTGAACGTTACATCGTCTGGCCCGGGCAAGCCACCAGCTACAAAATTGGTGAATTAACCATTCTCCGCCTGCGCGACGAAGCCCAACAAACCCTCGGTGACAACTTCGACATCGCCGAATTTCACACCGTCATCCTGCAAAATGGAGACGTACCACTGGAAATTTTAGAAGAAATTGTGCGGGAGTGGATAAAGGAACAAGATTGAGGTAAGAGGTATGAGTAAATCCCCTCTTACCTTCTTCTTCTCCCTAACGACGGAAGAGTCGCCAGCGTAAGCCGGAGCGATTGAGGTAGGTGGCAGTTTGCAAAAAGCGGGTGGGGCGAAAGCCAAAATTACGCAGTACGCTGTCTGATGCAGCCACGTCTGGCACAAAGAATCTGTCTACAAAGTATCGACTGACGGCAGGCCAATACCACCAACTAAAGAATGTGCGGGAAAACGGCCGTAACAACACCAGCGGAATCGGAATCGGAATCCGACGAATGCCAATAAGTCGCAACAATTGCTGTACCAAATCTCGATACTTGATGCGCTCTTCACCGGCAATCGTAATCGTTTTATTTTTCAAGTTGGGTTTATCGAGTGTGTTTACAATACAACGCGCAAAATCTTCAACCCAGAGGGGCTGTACTATCATTTTTCCACCACCAGGCAGCCAAACAAACGGCCAACTCCACATCGCCAACCCAACAATAATTTCAAATGAGCGATCGCTGTGTCCAAACAAAGTCGCTGGTCGCAAAATCGTATGGGGTGTGCTGCTCCGTTGAATTAAGCGCTCACAATCCCCTTTGGCTTTGAGCAGTGGATGAATCGCCATTGAATTTGCACCAATCCGACTGGCAAAAACAAGGTGTTTCACATTTGCACGGCGACATTCTTCGAGCAGGCGTTCGGTCCCTTCAATATCAACATGATTGGGCAATCGATCGCGCCCCCGCGCTTCGGAGCCAGCGAGGTGAATGACGGTATCGACACCTTCTAATTCTTGCCGCAAGGTGAGAGGGGCGTTGATACGGCCGTTATACGCCTTCGCCTCTCGATCTTCCCTTGCCAGACAAGCCATGAGCGAACGTCCCACAAAGCCAGTTGCACCAGTTACCAGAATCATGCCGGTAATTGTAAGATGAATTGGGGTTTGGGTAAATGGAAATGTGGGAAACGGCCGTTTTTCCATCTGGTACCCCATTACACATTCAACACACGGTCAGCTATAATCCCGCCCAAATGAGATATTGTTTAATTGGTCCAACTTATCCATACCGGGGTGGAATCGCCCACTACACGACTTTACTAGCCAAACATTTGCGAGAAGCAAATGAGGTTCTGCTGCTCTCCTTTTCCAAACAGTATCCTACTTGGCTGTTTCCAGGTGAAAGCGATCGTGATCCCAGTGCGCAACCGATACATACCGAAGCCGAATATTTGTTAGACCCTTTAAATCCACTCACATGGCGTCGCACATTGCAAGCCATCAAAGCATGGCAGCCGAATATGGTCATCATGCAGTGGTGGCATCCTTACTTCGCACCCGCGTGGGCTGTTCTCAGCCGAGCAATCAAGCGACAATCTGAGCAAACGCAACTCGTTTTCATTTGCCACAATGTTTTGCCACACGAACAAGGGGGGCAGTTCTCGCAATGGCTGCTACCCCAAACAATCAAGTTGGCGATTGGGGCTGCGGACCGATTTATTGTTCATTCAGAATCAGATGGAAAAACATTGCAAAGCATCATGCCAAATGTCAATTTTTCCGTCACACCGCTGCCTACTTATGAAGCGGTTGGACAACAAACAAATGTGGACATACCGGTTGAGCTGCCGGAGGAACGGCCGTTACTGCTCTTCTGCGGTTTTGTACGTCCCTACAAAGGATTGGACATTTTGATAGATGCCTTACCACAGGTATTGGCAAAACGCCCACTATATTTACTGGTTGCTGGTGAGTTTTGGCAAGGAGGCGAAACCCAGTATCAGCAGCAAATAAAAAGCCTGGGCATCGAAGATTCTGTAACGATTCTGAACAAATACATCCCAGATGAATTATTAGCCGCGCTTCTTCATCGGGCCAATGTCGTTGTGCTCCCTTACCGCAGCGCTACCCAAAGTGCTATTATTCAAGTCGCTTTTGGCCACCAGCGTCCGGTCATCACTACAGATGTCGGTGGGCTGGCAGAAGCTGTCAGACATGGTATCACGGGGCTTGTTGTGCCGCCTGAGGACCCAACGGCATTAGCAAATGCCATTTTGCATTATTTTGATGAGGGGTTAGAAGGGGTGTTTGTTGAGAATATAGGGGGGGAAAACGGCCGTTTTTCTTGGGAAAAGCTTATTAATAACTTTAGTATCGGCTAACTCGAAGGTGGCGCTGGCGAAGACATAAACCATACAGGCAGCATCTCACTTATAAAGCGCAGTCATTGATTTTGTATATCCCTGATTTTATTCACTCCCACCTATCACCAACAAGTACATAGTCGTGGGGTGCATTTTTCTGACACGGTTTTTCAGTAGTCAGGCTGTCATTCCCGCGCAGGCGGGAATCCATCTTCGCACTCGACAAGGATGGATTCCTGCCTGCGCAGGAATGACAATGAAAACACGACTACTGAAAAACCCTGATTTTTCTGACGCTGGCTTGGGCCGGCCGTGGCGTTTCTGGTATACTGCGGGCGAAATGGTCTGGGGATATCTCGAGAAAGCGCAGAAAAGCCTCGAGGTTAACTCGTCTGGGGGCGGTGGTGGATTCAGGCCACAGCCAATTCGAAACGCGATTCGAATCGGCTCTTGAATATATGTAAGCAGTGGTGTTTTGGGGAGGGGTGATCGAAAGACTAACAGCCTTACATAAATCCACGATCCCTAGTTTGCGACGCCGCAGTAGCACCTGCCCGCTACAACCAGACGATGAGCGGCTAAAGTTATGCGATTGGACGGACAGATGAAACGAGTTAATAAAGAGTCAATACTAATTGGCATTATTCTCCTCATAGCCCTCTTAGTGAGAGTATGGGGGATAAATTACGATTTGCCATACATATACCACCCCGATGAACCCGTCTACATAACTATCAGTCAAAACATATTTAAGACTGGTGATTTGAATCCTCACTTCTTTAATTACCCATCACTGTTCTTCTATATCAATGCTTCTGCTTATATACCATATTACCTTCTTGGAAAACTAATAGGCGTTTTTCATACACCCAACAACATACTGCCCCCTATTTCGTTGATAATGGGAGTCACGCAAGCCCAGATGCCAGATACCATCTTACTTGGACGTATCATCACAATTTGTTTCGGGGTGGGGACTGTCGGGTTAGTTTACTTCGTTGGTAAGCAAATTACAGGTAAAATGGCAGTGGGAGTGTTGGCCTCGCTGATGCTAGCTATTTCGCCTACTACCGTTTGGCATAGCCGCCTAATAACACCAGACACATTCGTAACGTTTTTTTCAGTAGCCTCGTTCTTGGCATCAATTCTAATATACCAACAAGGTAAGACTTGGCAGTATATCGTAGCCGGTATATGCGTGGGTCTTACAGC
>QQUD01000467.1 GCA_008501785.1 Chloroflexota bacterium | reverse complement strand
CAACTTCGGGCCCAACGCCACTGATAATGGGATGCTGCGCCGCAAAAAGTGTACGCGCCACCCCTTCAGCATTAAATGCCCACAAAGATTCCATCGAGCCACCGCCCCGCGACACGAGAATGGTGTCGATGTCGTTACGACCGTCTAGCCAACGCAGCGCCTGCACAATTTGGCCGGGGGCTTCATTACCTTGCACCAACGTCGGGGCAATCAGCACCGAAACAAGTGGAAAACGGCGCTGCAACACATTGAGAATGTCGCGCAATGCGGCGGCATCTGCGGAAGTGACGATGCCAATTTTGCGAGGAAAGCTTGGGATCGACTTTTTGCGTGCGGGGTCAAACAAACCTTCATCGGATAGCTGCTGCTTCAATTTTTCGAAGGCAATTGCCAGCCCACCCCGCCCCGCTTGTTCGAGATGCTCGGCGTAGAGTTGGTAGGCACCGGCGGCTTCGTAGACAGAGATACGGCCGTTTACCACCACCGCATCCCCATCACGGGGCAAATAATCAAGCTGTTCTGCAGCCGACCGCCACATCACACACTTCAACTGCGCCTGTGCATCTTTCAGCGTAAAGTAAAGATGTCCCGAACGGGCCTCTGTAAAATTGGAGATTTCGCCGCTAACTTCGACATCCTTTAATCGGTAATCCACTTCAAACAAGTCACGAATATAGCGCGTTAATTCCGTAACCGTCCAGGAATTAGTTCCGAATTGCGTACTTTTTCGTAAAAAACCCATTGCATCCTACTTGTTTTGTTGCGCCCGCCATTCATGATATTCCGGCACATCTTCGCCAACAGACCAGAAAAAGAAATAAGCGCCCATTGGCCCCATAAATTTGAACTGTTTGCACAGCTTTTTGGATCGACTTTCGTAATCCTGCCCATCCAACCCGCGCAAATAGGCGTGAAATGTGACATGTTCTCGAATGATGTCGCGGCATAATTGAGCATTGGTGATGGTAGCTTTGATTTTACGGCCGTTTCGCACAATCCCTTTATCTTCAACCAGTCGTTCCAAATCTTCATCACTGAACCGGGCAACCGTTTCTACATCAAAACCGGCGAATGCTTGTTGAAAATTAGGCCATTTGCTGCGAATCACCTGCCAACTAAAACCAGATTGAAAGACAGCCTGCGTGATCTTTTCGAAATAACCTGCATCGCTGTCAGGAACAGCTCTTGGGGGAACTTCATATTCAGCCATAAATTTCTCCTACGTAAATCGAATTGCTAATTCGATAGGCGATTTGCCAAATCGCGTTACGGATTTTCATATATCAGGGTATATTGTGTTCTTGAAATCTATATTAAACATCGATTTTTAACTAGAACATACGCTCTAATTGTAAAGCAGAAATAGGTGAATGCAAACAATTTCTAAAAAGGATAGCAAAGTACTACAGACTTTTGTATTCTGGTGTGTCAATGTTAAAATGCAGTTTCAACTTATTTATAGTCGGAGGTGACATCTGGAAAGTTTAGAACTTGCTCATTTAATGGTTGATACCATTTTAGATAAAAAAGGCAGTCATATATCATTACTTGATTTGCGGGAGCAATCTGTTTTTGCAGACTATTTTTTAATTTGTACGGCTGAAAATGATCGGCAACTGCGTGCATTAGCACAAAGTGTTGTCGACGATGCCCGTAACAATGGAAATGTGATGCCAAACGGCCGTGAAGGGATGCCTGAAACAGGCTGGGTTCTCGTTGATTTTGGCGATTTAATTGTTCATCTTTTTTCGCCAGCTACGCGAGAATATTACAAACTAGAAGAGCTGTGGGCAGATGCCCACGTTGTGCTGCATATGCAGTAATAAAAAAGAGCGCCTTTTGAGACGCTCTTTTTTATTTCTTATTCTTTTATCCAGCGGTCTGTATCACGACCCCACTCTACGAGTTCTTCCGGGGAGAAGAACAAGCTGACTTCTTTTTTGCCATTTTCAGGGCTGTCGGAGCCATGGACCAGATTACGGCCGATTTCCATCCCAAAGTCGCCACGAATGGTGCCGGGGGTTGCTTCGACTGGTTTTGTACCGCCCATCGTTGCGCGAGCAGCAGCAATCGCATCGTTGCCTTCCCAAACCATTGCCACAATTGGACCTGAGGTGATATATTCAACCAGGCTGTTGTAAAACGGCCGTTCTTTGTGAACGCCGTAATGTTGGCCGGCCAGTTCTTTGCTCATTTGCATAAACTTCATACCGACCAGTTTCAATCCACGTCGCTCAAAACGAGCTACAATTTCACCAATCAAACCGCGCTGTACACCATCAGGTTTTACAAGAATTAAAGTACGTTCCATTAGAAATCTCCAAATATTAAATAGTTTTAAGGGGCAAGGTGCAAGGTGCAGGGGGCAAACTCTTCCTTGCACCTTGCACCTTGCACCTCTAAAGTTCACATAGAAAAAGGCAGCTTTTTGTCTGCTGCCTTTTCAAATGGTAATCGGCTCTATTTTGACGCGAAAGTTATAACTGGTCAAGTGCTTCGCGGTAGGTTGTTAATGCTTTTTGTAATTGGCCGTTACGCATGTAGGCATCTCCTAACAAGCGGCGTAACTCACGCTGCTGTGGATAGTCTGTGGCAACCATCTCCAACTCATTTATCAGCATCATCAAGCCATCACCACGCGACACGAGTTCACGATAGGTTGACAGCGCGGCGATTGTCTCGCCTGCGGTTAGAGAAGATCGTGCAGAATCTAATTGTTCTTCGTCTATTTGGTACATTGAAGAAGACAATTCACCGGTATCAGACAAGTCTAGCAAATCTTCTTCTAACTCTATCTCTGGTTCTGGCTCAAGTGGTCCGGTGTCAGAAACAACGCTTTCGAAAAGAGGTCCTGTTTCGGGCAAAGGCCCAGTCCCTTCTGAGGCTGTTCCTGATACTTCTGCTTCGGCAGCTAACCAACCGGTTACATCAGGTTCTGGCAAATCAGTCAGCCAATCTGTTTGAGTGGGAATTACTGCATCATCATCTGTATCGGCTCCCAGCCAGCTTGGCAGCATTTCTTCAACGTCTTCGTCTTCTGGGAATACTTCAAATTCGGGAACGGCCGTTTCTGCTTCATGCCCAGGTGCTTCCACTTCAGGAACGGCCGTTTCGGCTTGTGCCGCCGCCTCCGAAATCCAATCAGGCGTTTCAATCTCATCTGGATGCTCAGAAACAGTGGGTAGTTCATCCAGTGATGCACCTTGTCGAGCAGCCAGCTTCTCTAACCAAATCATCGCTTCATCCGGGTCTTCTGGCACATCAGAAAGATAATCTGCATCGAGATCGACCTCATCTGCCGCAGCTTCTTGAACGTCTGGGGCATCTACCGTGGCTTCCAACTCTGTTTCTGGTTCTTCAAACACAGGTGTCATTGGTTCTGCAACAGGTGCAGGCAGATCATCATCAGATGTTTCTTCCAACCAATCCAGCGCTGCCTCAGGATCATCTGGCATATCAAATGCCCCAAACAAATCATCTAGCCCTTCCCCCAACTCTTCAACGGGTGTGGACAAGTCATCTTGAACCGGTTCTGGTTCTGGTTCCGCAACGGGTTCAGTTGTTAATTCTTCAATTTCTTCAGAGTCTTTCACTATTGCGGCTGCAGGTTCTGCTACGGGTGGCGTGTCGTCCCCAACCTCTTCTAACCAGGCTAACGCCGCATCAGGATCATCTGGCATATCAAATGCCCCAAACAAATCATCTAGCCCTTCCCCCCACTCTTCAGCGGGTGCGGACAATTCATCTTGATCCAATTCATGCTCTGGTTCCGCAACGGGTTCAGATGCTAATTCTTCAATTTCTTCAGGGTCAATTACTATCGTAGTCGCAGGTTCTGCCACGGGTGGCGTGTCGTCTCCAACTTCCTCTAACCAGGCTAACGCTTCATCTGGGTCATCTGGCATATCAAAAATGTCAAAGGCCGACAAATCATCAACATCACCTTCTGGCTCTTCCAATTTTTCAGGAATGGCTGCCACAATTTCTTCTTCTGGTTCAATCACAACGGTATCAGGAACGGCCGTTTCCGTCACCACCTCATCCCCAGCAGACATCTCTTCCAACCAGGCTAACGCTTCATCTGGGTCATCTGGCATATCAAAAATATTCGATGTACCTAGCGTTTCTTCTACAGCTTCAACCACTGGTTCTTCCGTCAAAGTCGGCTCTGCAACCGGCAGTTCCTCTGGTTCACTCACTTCCAAAGTCGGCTCTGCAATTGGCAATTTCTCTGGTTCACTCACTTCTGGCTCTGCGTCAGGGACATCCGGCTCAAGGGCGATTTGTTCTAATTGGTCTAATAATGCCAACAGATCGGTGTCGGTTGTTTGGGTAGAAACGGCCGTTACCACCACATCAGCTTCATCATCCACCACCGTCTCATCTAACCAATCTAAAGCAGCCATCAAATCTGGGTCCAAATCAACAACTGACTCATCCGGCATCTTAGCAACAGGTAAAGGCTCAAGGCTGCTATCCATTGACTGAGACAAAGACGGTAATTCTTCTAAGGGTGCGCCCTGTTTCGCAGCCAATTCTTCCAACCAATTCATCGCATCGTCCAGGTCCTCTGGCACATCAGGAATAGTTTCCAGCAGTTCATCTTCAGTCGCTTCTCCGCCCAATTCCTTATCGAATTCTGACGAGCCTTTCTCATCTATTTCCGCTGCATCTTCCAACCCTACTTCATCAAATACCGCTTCTGGTTCTGTTTCTTTTGCTTGCAAAGATGGCAGTTCTTCTAATGGAGCACCTTGTCTTGCTGCCAGTGTTTCTAACCAGGCCATCGCATCATCTAAATCTTCTGGTACATCTGCAACAGCTTTATCTAGCACTGAAGACGCATCTCCTGTAGGCAGCCCAGCCCCTTCTAACACATCTGCAAAAGTATCAGACTCTTCTACAGGTTCCAGATTTGTATCTACTTCATCTAATGAGGAATCATCTAAAAGCTCATCAGTATTTGACATATTATCGAGCCAGGCCATTGCTTCATCTAGATCGGCTAACTCTTCGGTATAGCCATCCCCTTGAACAACAGTTTCAGTTGGTTCTGGCTCAATTTCTATGCTCTCTTGAGGCTCAGGTTGTGGTGACTGTTCTGGCTCTACCTCACCCGTATCTTCTAACGCCCACAAATCTTGGTCTGACATTGTCATTTCCGGGTCAAGGTCAAATGCAGGCGTTGATTCGGATTCAACATCAAGGCCGCCTTCTGCAAAATCAAATAAATCTTCTTCAAGGAAATCGAGGTCTGCTTCGGGTTCGATTTCGGCAGCTTCTTCAATTTCTGAAGCATCTTGATCTTCTTCAATGAGGCCAAATAGTTCTTCTTCAAGGAAGCCAAGGTCTGTTTCGGGTTCGGGTTCAACAACTTCTTCAATTTCTTCGGAAACATCTTGATCTTCTTCAATAAGACCAAACAGTTCCTCTTCAAGGAAACCGAGGTCTACCTCAGGTTCGATTTC
>QQUD01000797.1 GCA_008501785.1 Chloroflexota bacterium | reverse complement strand
ACGGCCATCACCTCGTCATAGCTGGCTTCGGTGGTTTCGAGGATGTTGAGGCGTTGGCGGGGTCCCATGCCAGCATTGTTGACGAGGAGGTCAATACGGCCGTATTTCCCCACCACCTCCCGCACCAATCTCTCCCGGTCTGCCTGCTCGGCAATATTGGCCTGCACAACCAGACAATCACCGCCAGCCTGTTTAACAAGCTCACTGGTTTCTGCCGCTGCTGCCGCATTGCTGCGATAATTGATCACCACCGCCCAGCGTTTGGCAGCCAAAGCCAGGGCAATGCCGCGCCCAATGCCACGTCCGGCCCCGGTGATAATGGCAACTTGTTGTCTTTCAGGCTGCTCACTCATATCCCAATACCTTGCTCAACGCTTCCAAGAAGAAATATTCGCCCCACATCACACTCTCGTCAACACCCAGTCCTCTCATTTCGTGATAAGCGCCGTGCTTGAGAATGCCTTCCCATCCGGGCGTGTCAATTGCCAGGAATTCCGGTTCGGTGAGGGTGTCCATGATCGTGAGTGCGTAATCGTGGTAGAACTTGGCTCGGACTGGGTCTTGTGTCAATTGTGCCAGGTTGAAGAACCCATTGGCTGAAATGGCGGCGGCGGAGCTTTCAAACGGCCGTTTTCCCCCCACTTCCATCCAATCATTCGGCGGCACCCCGTGTTCTGGCGTTTGTTCGATGTAGAAGTTGGCACACAATTCGGCCGTGTTCAAAAAGCGAATATCGTTGCTAAACTGATACGCTGTGCCAAATCCATACAGCGCCCACGCCAAACCGCGTGCCCACGACGAATCATCGCGCCACCCTTGATGCGTACTCTGCCGTAAAAACACGCCTGTTTCCAAATCAAAAATGCCTTCATGAGAGGTGCTGCCATCCCCACGGACCAAATAGCGGCGTGTCGTCAGGCAATGTTGGTTAGCAATGCGCAGCAAATCGTCGTCATTCGTTTGCAAGGCGGCATAAAAAATAATGCCGACATTCATCATGATGTCGATAAACAAGCTTTCGTCAGCTACAAAGGAGCGCAAATATTGCCCCTTTTCTTTGAAACGCATTGCTAACGTCTGTCCTGCTTCAATCACCACTTGATTGATGGCTTCGTCGCCCGTCAACTCGTACCAGCGCCGCCACGTAGACCAAAACAAAAAACCCAAATCATGCACATTGCGATCTGTTTTGCGGTGCTCAACCAAACGTGAATAATGGTTTGCCTGCTCGCGCCAACAGGCATCCCCGGTATGCCGATGCAGCAGCCACATCTGCCCCCCTAAAAATCCTTCGCACCAGTTCGTCCATGATTCGCCCCCGTGTTTCCATTTTCCATTGTTTGTGTACATTGGAAAATAGTCTGGATGCTTGGTGATCAACTGGCGTACTTGTTTGTCAGCAAAAGAAAAAGCGTGTTCTGCCTTCACTTTTAACCGCTCTAATTTCGTTTCATTCATCGTACTTGCTCCAATTTCAGACGTGATTTATATGCATTGATCAGATTCAAAGCCACTGCTGTGAGTAACCCATAAATGATGGCGGTTGGCACTCGAAAAATAGCCAATCCGCAGGCGAGCAATGAAGCAGGCAGCCATGTCCATAATTTGATTTTTTCGGTAGGAATGCCTCGTTTGAATAAATAAGATTTGATACCAATTGGCACAATCAAGGGTGAAATAAATGACCCCAAGACTGATAACCAAACGCCCAACCACAAGTCTACCCGCAAAATCGCGAACACAATGCCAATGGTGGCGATGACGACCATGCCCCATTTCTCAGGAACATTTGCAAACACTTTCAAAGCTGGTGCGCCCGAGTAAAATACTGTGAAAATCGGCGCAATGACAGCCAGCCCAATCAATAAACTTGACACCCATAGCTGCGGATCGTTTTGTAACGTACTTAGCAAATCGGGAGACGATACCCCGCGCTGCACAACGATGCCAGCAAATACCAGGGCAAAAAGCGGGATCACAAACAGGGTAACTAAAAGCATCAAATTGCGCGGATGTTGAACCCCTGCCGTAAAATCTGGTGCGCGTATGCTAAAAACCGATGCAAAACCAACCAGTGCCGCCACATCCAAAAAAACATAAACAGGATTAGCTATGGTTGTCGTGACGGGTGTTGATATTTCAGGCAGCCGAAATAATAAAATCACCGTAAGCAATATGACAGAGATTGTCGTTAAAATCGACAAACCACCCCAAGAACGAATTCCTTTTAAAGAAAGGAATAAGATGGGAAGCGCCAGAATTAGCACCCAAACCCAATGAGGCAGCGGCACTAGAACTTGCAAAGCGGCCGCGCCAAATGCTGCATTAAACCCAAACCAACCAATCATCCCAAAGGTAAGCACGCCGCCAATCACGCGCTGCATCACATTGTTGAAGTACAGCGGTGTAATCTGGGTGAGATTGCGTCCCAAACCATGAGGCGCTTTCAAACCAATTGAGCCGGTTGACCACAGAATTAGCGCCACTAACGGGAAGCCAAGCAGCACAGAATAGATTGGCATGGCTCCGCTGTAACGGATGGCAATTTGCGATCCGAGCAGCAGTGCTGCAGGAGAGGTGCCAATGCCCAGCCAGGCCCCAGCGTAATTGATCCAGGTTAATTCGGTCTGCGTGTTTTCGGTCATTAATAAACTATGCCTGTCTACTCAAGGGAAAGCACACCCGCCTCTTGGAAAATCCTGCGAATCTTGCCGGAATATTCATTGAAATCTTGCGACAATCGATCCCACCGGCGTGGACGCGGCATATCAATTTTAATAATGTCGGCAACTTTTCCAGGGCGTGGGGTCATGACGATGACCAGGTCGGAAAGGAGGACGGCTTCTGGGATGCTGTGGGTGATTAATACGGCCGTTTTCTGCTTCTCCATCCACAAATGCTGAATATCCATCGAAATCTGTTCCCGCGTCAGCGCATCCAGAGCACCAAACGGCTCATCCATTAGCAACAACGGCGGATCATGGACCAGGGAACGACAAATAGAGACACGTTGCCGCATACCGCCAGACAATTCATACGGCATCTTATCTTCGAAACCATCTAATCCAACTGCTTCAAGCAGATCCATCGCCGCTTGCCGATACTCTCCTTTCCTCAATCCTCGGATTTCTATTTGCGCCAAAACGTTGTCCAACACATTTCGCCAATCCATCAAAACCGAGTCCTGAAAAATGATGCCTAAATCAGTTTGCGGTTCCTTGACTAATTCGCCACCTTTTCGTATTTCCCCTGCTGTATAGGGTATTAATCCTGCAATTAACTTCAGAATGGTTGTCTTTCCACAACCACTGGGACCCACAATGCCAATAAATTGTCCCTCTTCAATTTCAATATTCAC
Organism: Chloroflexota bacterium; assembly: GCA_008501785.1. Next base: position 19,480 of record QQUD01000797.1, on the reverse strand, counting down.
ATCATCAAGCGCCAAGATGGCATCATCTTTGGTCAGATAATATTTTGTGACGTTCTTCAATTCAATGTAAGGAGTTGTCATAACTAGATGTGTCCTTAATAAAAAATCTGACTTTTTGAGATTGGAGATTAGAAGATTGGGAGATTATACACAATCTCCCAATCTCTCAATCTCTCCAAAAAAAGCCTAATCCAAACGTATCCTATGGTTCGTAAGGTGATTCCGATACAAAGTCATTCGTAAAGAATACCGATGCGTCCTCTTCAGGTTTGAAGCCAGCATATTGTTCTAATACTTGTTGGGTTGATTGCCAATCTTCAAGGGCTGACCAACCAATCGCTTTCCCTTCAGAATTTGGCGTGTGCAGCAGAGTCAAGGACCCTTCAATTTCCTCAAGTGCCAGCGGTGCATCAAATGCTTCTGCATGGGAAGCAAAGATTTCGGCTGCTTCCTGTGGATTGTCCATCGTATACTGCCATGCTCGCTGCGTGGCGCGCACGAATTTTGTTACCGTTTCCGGGTTTTGTTCGGCCCAGAATTTGTTCGCAATCACCGCGCTGCTTAATGTGTTGACATTGCAAACGTCTACCAATTTGGCCCATTCCATGTCTATGCCAGTTGTTTTCTCCATGCGCAACGGCTGATCGACAAAATAGCCGAGGAAAACATCAGCAGTTCCTTCGAGGACGGCAACTTCTTTGGCCTGTGGGTTGGTAACCTGGATCAGCTCAATATCATCCATTGTCATGTCATTGGCACCCAAGCACGCTTCAAAAATCGACATAGAAGCATCCCCGGCGGTAATGGCAACTTTGGTGCCCGGCAATTTGTCAATTGTGTCCGGCCCACCTGCATCAGCGCGGTAAATGAACGACATCGGGCTAGATTGGAAGGTAACCGCGACTGCATAGGCAGGCACACCGGCAGAGACACCGCGCATCATTGTGGCCGAGTCTGCATACCCAAGCGTGTTTGTGCCATTCCCAATCAGTTTCACAGTGGTTGATGAGCCACTTCCTTCAACAATAGACACATCTAAACCTTCAGCTTCATAAAAACCTTTGTCCACACCGACAAAGAAGGGGGCATGTTCGCCATAAAGGGTCCAATTGAGACGAAACTCAATGGGCGTTAATCCATCTTCTGTCGCAGCATCTTCTCCACCACCACAAGCTGCAAGCAAGGGCATGAAGGCGAGAACGAAAAGCAAACCGAAATAAAATTGTTTTTTCATTTTTTTTGAGTATCTCCTCTAACTTTTAATGTCTCTTTTTCAAATCGTTTTCGACTTATAAGATCAGGCAATCACCTCCAATTTTGCAGAATTAAAATTCTCACATCGTGCCATGGCCCTGATTTGCGCGTACTGTGATATGCCAGGGGATCAACAAATCTTCGATCCACTGAATCAGGTAGTACAAAATCAGGCCTTGTAAAGTCAAAGCAATAATCACGCCGAACATTTGCGCCGTTTGCAGGTTTGAATTGGTTACCAAAAGCAAATAGCCCAACCCTTGATCGGCCCCTACAAACTCACCCACAACGGCTCCCACAACGGCCAACGTTGAAGCGACTTTCAAACCGCTAAATAAATAGGGTAAGCTGGTTGGCAATCTAAAGCGCATAAATGTTTGCAGGGGAGTGGCTCCCATTGACTTTGCCAGGTCCAACATGTCTGGCGAGATGGAACGCAATCCTACTGCGGTATCAATGATGATGGGGAAGAACGAGATCAAAAATGCAACCAAAATCTTTGGAAACGGACCCACCCCAAACCAAACCAAGAACAATGGGGCAATTGCGATCTTGGGTACTGTCTGAAAAAAAAGCAGGATGGGTGTGATGAATTGGTCGAAAGATTTAGAAGCGGTGCTGAAAATTGCCAATGGCACGGCCACCAAAATTGCAAGCGCATACCCCAACAGCATCTCATAGGCAGTAATCCAACTATGATCTAAAATTTTTCTTATATTCAAAAATAATTCAACGATTATCTCTGAAGGTGGTGGCAACAAATAAGATGGAACCTCATTCACCCGGGTCAATACTTCCCATAAAACAAAAAACAAGAACAAAGCAGTTGTAGGCATCACCCTGGTGCGCAATACTTCGCTCTTTAATCGTTTTTTATTCGCAGCGATCAATTCTTGTTTATTGATTACAACTTTTGCCATAAGATCACTCCCAAATATTGTCTTTTTAGACCCTAAGGGTTTTTAAAACCCTTAGGGCCTTGTTATCTAATGCAATGATTCAAAATTCCACGATGTGTGTGGAACAAATTGAGTTGGGTCAAACTGAAATCCATATCCAAATGGCGCATCGACGACGCTTTCAATCGTTATTTCTCCATCTTGTATATCAAGCGCCGGGTAGCCATGTGTGTCTCTGTAAAGGTCATGATGGTTTTTTAAGACTTGCTGCTGTAAATCTTCTGGCAGCATGCTCAAACCACGAAAATAGTGATGCCCATTGCGTTCAACATGATCGATTCCCATCGTTGCCATGACAGCTAAATCTTGCAGTAAAGCCACCGGCCCAATATTGGAAAGGTCTTCACCACTCAAGACAAACGTTTTTTCTGGGTGCTGTTTCTTGAGGTAATTGAGATAACATGCGTTTGCCAATCCTTTGATGACACCTTTGCAATTTTTGTGGCTGGTTCCCACATAGCCACAACCCAGTGCCCTCCGCAAAGTGGTTAGATCGGCATCTGATTCATCGATGATGGTTGGCGGCGCATCTTGCCATGATTGCATGGCCTGTGCTGTCTCGTCATTCAGGGCCGCGCTGCGGTGGATGGGTTGTTCAACAAAGATCAAATGCGCCATAAAAGGTTTTAGCTCTTTGTCTGCAGCAATGGCTTCCCACAATTTTCGGAAATCTGCTAGATCATGATATTGTTCGTTGCCATCCAGCGTAAACTGATAATCTTCAATTCCTGTTTTTGCAACAATTTTGGCAATTGACTTTAAGCGTTTCAGGTCTTTTTCGACATCGCCTTGTATTTTGATCTTGAGGTAATTCACTCCGTAATGTAACAAGACGGATGCAAATGATTGAGGTAGGCCATCATCCAGTCGTTCTTCTGCCGGAATTTCGGCATCGGTTAAGGGGTCTGCTAATCCAATTGTGTGACGGGCTGCAATTTTGCGTAGTGCTTTTTCGTTTAACAGGTCGGATGGTGTTTTTCCTATTAATTCGGGGTGTATTTGTTCGAGAACGATGCCGAGGGTGTTTTGTCTAACGGCCGTTTCAAACCCAACCCCACTTCCTCGACAAAACGCATCGATCAATGCTCGCTCAATCAAACTCACACCAAAATTCCACAGCAATGGCGGGTGTCCTTCGCCTTTAGCCCAGTTTTTTTGTTGAGTGTAGATGTGCTGCCACAGGGTGAAAACGTCTTTTTGGGGGCCCGCGCTTTTTGCCCAACACCCCGCCTTGTTTATCACCGACAGCATATCGGCAATGTCATCTTCATATTTGGAATTTGGATCTTTAGTAAACCATTTGGGAGCGAGTGAGTCAGCCGCAACCCCAATGCTCTCCCTTTCGTCAATTTGGCAGACTACACGTACAAAACAGTGCGGCATGGCTGTCATCGTTGCGATGCCATACTTAAAGGGCATTCGTGTATGCACATTCAAAATGTGCAGGCTCACCTGGCTCACTTCAATTGTCATGACAGATTAAATCCTCTATTCATGTGTTATCTGTCATTCCCGCGCAGGCGGGAATCCATGATTTAGTCGAGTGGATTCCTGCCTGCGCAGAGCCTGCTCTCACGAAGGTGGGGGAATGACAGGGCATTTTCTATCTATAAATTACCAACCACCCGCATATATTCGTTAACTTTCTCTGACAGTGTCACACCCAGTCCTGGTCCCGATGGAACCTGAATTTCGTCTCCAGATAGCATTAAGTTTTCTTCGATTAACATATCTGCCAGATATTGTGGACCGTTTAACGCCACTGGCTTTTCAATGCCTGCATAGGAAAATAAATGTAGGGAAGCCACCATTGATAAATCGGGGTCCGTTAAACCTGAACCCAACAAGTGCAAGCCTGCCGCTTGGGTTGCATCTACAATCTGGCCCGAAGACAATAACCCTGCTGATCGAGCTGTTTTTAACGTAAGCCCGTCAGCCATATCTAGAGCCATGAATTCTCTCGCCTCTTGGACCGATACAATGCCCTCATCCATGAAAATTGGTAAGGCTCCCTGCTTTTTTAGGGTCTGATACCCACGGATTTGGCTAGGAGGAAGGGGGGATTCGATGACGGCGACGCCTTCATCTGCCAGTTTGGGCAGCAGGTCAAGGGCGGTGCTTTCATCAAAACCGGTATTTGCATCTGCCCATAAAAATCCATCAGGGGCAAAATCACGAATCATGCGCGTGATTTCAAGATCGTATTCGGGTGTTTGGGGGTACCCGACTTTGTAGTTGAAGTTGTGGTAGCCGCGATTACGGCCGTTTTCCAACTGCACCTCAATATTTTCTCTAATCGGAGAAGCCACCGTCCAGCTAAGTGTCAATTTGTCTCGTTTTCCGCCGCCAAGTAATTCGGCGGCCGATTTTCCTTTGCGCTTGCCTACCAGATCGAAACAAGCTAGATCAACCGCAGCTTTGCACAACGGTTGTCCAGTAGTGAAACCTGGCTTGATTGCTGTGTTCATGGCTTTGTGAATGGCTGCAAAATCTTCTGGGTCCAATCCTAACAACACTGGTGTGAGGTAATATTCCAGCGTTGTCATGATCGTTTCAGTGGTTTCATATGTCCAGGTGGGCACGGGCACAGCCTGTCCCCATCCCTGGGTGCCATCTTCATCAGTTAAACGAACAAACACGCTCGGGCGGCGGACAACACCATCTGCATCCGGGCTGAAAAACTTGAATTCCCCTTCAAAGTCGTAACGATATGAACCGATCTCTATTTTGGTAATTATGCTCATTGACTTTGCTTTCCTATTTGCGCTTTAAATTTAAGAGTCTTCAGGAATTCAGGGGGAGTGGAGGCTTTAGCCGGAACGGTCTTGTGAGACCCGGCTAAAGCCTCCACTCCAAACCTGACGAAATCCTAAAGAACCCAATTTAACCTGATCGTCTACGGCGGCGTTTTCGTTTTGATGAAGGATCGTTGGCGGCAATGCGGCGGCGGGCGGCGGCGCTCATTTGGCTGATGATGTTGGGTTTTGATGCGCGTAATTCTGCTGAATTGGCCCAATCTTTTGTGGCCTGTACCATCGCGGCGATGTTTGCCAATGATGTGTGCTGGGGTAGGGAGCAGCCAGGTGTCAAAATATCCACACCCGTTGCCAGACATTCCACAGTTGCTTGATAAACGTCTTCTGGTGTGCCGTTGAGCAAAACTTCTACCGTTGGCACGTACCCAATCAGCGTTACTCTGCCTTTCAACTGCTCACGTGCCAGGTCTGGGTCTGCGCCTTCGTCAAAGTTGTAGGCGGTTGTGCCTGTTGCTGCCAGATACGGAATATGGCCGGTTGATTTACCACAGATGTGCATGATGGTAGGGATGGAAATGGCGTTGCACAGTTCTGTGTGGTAAGGGGCGACAAAATCGCGGTAAATGGTTGGCGAAATCAGGTCGCCAGAGCAGGTGGCTTCGCCAATTAAAATTGCGTCCGCGCCTGCTGCGGCTTGGGCATTTGCATATTTGATAGCCAAGGGCGTTAATGCTTTCATCACCTGATGCACATATTCGGGGTGGTTGAGAATCCAGGGAAAGAAGTTGTCGAAGCCAAACATTTTTGAGGCCAGGGCAAATGGGCCAACGATTGAGGAGACGATGGCAACTTCGTTTTCGTATTTTTCGTGTAGACGGGAGATGGCTGCAAGTACAGTTGGTACCCGATTCATTTCTAAGAAGTTTTCGGGAACAACCATTTCGTCTGGATGGTTAAAAATGTGGCCTGTTTCGGTGGGGAGGGTGTCGTAGGTGCCGAAGTCAATAGTGGCACCAAAGGTTTCAACTTCGACGGTCATGCAAAAGGGGAGTTTGATGCATTCTAATTCGGATACTTCCCAGACAGACGCGGCGAGGTTGGCGAGTAAGGTGGGGTCGGTGTGGGCGTCGGGCCATTTGATGCCGACTTTTTCCATCATGGGGACGGTAACGGCCGTTACCACAGCCCCAACCGGTGGACGATCAACCGGCTGGCGGTGCAATGCCTGCATAAAACGTTGCTTTGCATTCATAAACAAGCCTCTTGCAATCATATATCATATATGATTAGTTCAAAAAAAAATTCTTTTAAAATTAACTATTCTCAGATTGATCTGCTGCTGTGTATGCTCTAAATGCTTCCAAGGCGCGATGATTATGCTGCTTGGCAAGTTCACTCAGGCCATCAGCATCTTGGATTTTAAGAAGTTGAATCATCTGGTGGTGGTCTTCCTGTGCATCAGCCATACGCGATAAAACGTACTCACGCAAATAAAGACTGTAAATTCGATCCCAACGCCCCAAAACACGAGCCGTAAATTCTTTGAGCAATGGCATACCGGCAACATGTGCAACCATAATATGAAATTCACTGTTGAGCGAAGCCCATTTATCAGAATCTTCTGCCTTGACGGCATCATCCATCTGCTTCACAATCGCTTCGATTTTGGTGAGGGAGGGTGGTGTGATTTTTTGTGAGGCAGCACCGAAGGCGATGCTCTCGAGGGCTTCAAGTAGGGTGAATATTTCGGCAACATCGTGCAAAGAAATATTGGAGACAACGGCACCGGTGTGTGGGCGAATGTTGACCAGTCCTTGCCCCTCCAGCCGTTGCAGAGCGGTGCGAATCGGAATGGTGCTGACATCTAGTTCGACTTTCAAACTGTCGATGACCAACTTGTCCCCTGGTCGTAAATTACCCGCCATAATGGCCGCACGCAATGTTTCATAGACGTATTCTTCTTTGGTGCGGTATGGTTTGACAGATAATGAATCGAACATGGTTTCTCCAAAAAAGGTTGCAGTCGAAAAGTTGCGTATATCATATATGATATATGAATTAGGGTCAAGTGATTGATAACGGCCGTTATTCATTCCCCCCTCAAACTACGCGCAGCCAAAACTCTGTTGGTTATCATTAGATGAGGGTGATAATGATTCTGAGAGGTAGCTATGCTTTTTTAGGTCGTGCCCGAACCGACGGGTCGGATGCTCCAGTTTTGCGGGGACGTGGCAGCAATCCTGCATCATCAACAATTTCTGCCACCAGCTCCTCTTGCCGATAAGCCATCACATGCACACCGGCAACCCCTTCAATTTCACGCACCTGCTGGATGATTTCTACACAAATCCTTTTGCCTTCAGCCTTCTTTTGCTTTTTGGGCGTTTTGCGCAAGCGTTCTACAACCGCATCTGGGATAAACACCCCTGGCACTTTGGAGCGCATAAATTCAGCGGCCCGATCTGAGCGCAGTGGACCAACTCCAATTAAGATAAACGCTTTTTCATGTAAACCCATGTCGCGGACACGCTTCATGTATTCCTTGAGTCGTGGCACATCAAAGCAGTATTGCGTTTGAATGAAGTCCGCGCCTGCTGCAATCTTTTTGGCGAGGCGTAGGGGGCGCCAATCGTGTGGTGGCACAAATGGATTGGCGGCTGCACCCAAGAAAAGTCTAGGTGGGGTTGTTAATTTGCGACCACTAAGAAACTGACTTTCATCGCGCATGGTTTTGGCTGTTTGCAGGAGCTGAATTGAATCAAAATCAAAGACGCGTTTGGCTTCTGGTTGGTCGCCAGCACTGACGTCATCGCCCGTGATGCACAATACATTGCGCACACCCATTGCAGCTGCACCCAGCAGATCTCCCTGAATGGCAATACGGTTTCTGTCGCGACAGGCGACTTGAAAAACAGGCTCGTATCCCGCACGCACCAGCAAGGCACAGATAGCGACGCTGGACATGTGACAATGAGCACCAGACGCATCAACGGCATTGATCCCATCGCAGACCGTTGAGAGAATTAGCGCCGCCCGATAGACATCTTCAGGATCGGCGCTGTCGGGTGGGTTTAGTTCAGAGGTAACGGCGAATCGACCAGAGCGTAAAACACGTTCTAAACGGCCGCCTGCTTTGAATTCGTTGTTCATAAGTTCCTTGATAATTTAGGGCGACACACTTTTTGCTCAAATTTGTCGCCCTGTAAATAAATTTTATTATTGCTGGTGTGTGCAGTTGAAGAAAATAATTAACTATTTTTCTACCGGCAAACGAACTTCAATGTCTTCTGGACTTACCCAACCTGCAGGATTTTGGGTGTCAATTTCGTGCAGCATGTTGATCCACGAGGATGAACCTTCTAGCTGCCGGTTGACTGGTGGCTGAATCTTGATCAGTTCATTGCCGTAGGTGGGCATGTGTTGTGATCGTTCATAGGCTTCGACCCACACACAGCGCATTTCTGGCTTCACTTCGCAGTTGCCGTTGTTGCGCACGCCGCCACAGGGACCGTTTCGCAAATTCTTGGGGCAGTTCATGGAACAGGTCATGCCGGTGCTGTGCAAGATGCATTGGCCGCACATTTGGCAGTTAAAAACGGCTTCTTTGCCGACTTTTTCGACCCAGGTAACGAGTGGCTCGATACGGGAATCCGGTTTTAGCAACGGTTTGAAGGGTTTCAGAACCCTCTCAAAACCGTCATAAACAACTTCAAGGAAGTGGGGGTACTTTTGCAAGAATCGAAGCATTTTTATTGGTCTCCACTTTCTAGACCATGCTGTTGAATGAGGGATCGCAGGCGCTCTGGTGGGTAGGCTGCTTCTAGTTCAGCAATTAGGGCTTCTGCCACCTCATCAAGTTCACCTTCGCGTTCGAGCCAATCGCCGTTACGCCATTCGGCTAAATAATGGTCGGATTCGGTTTTACCAGCACGCATGGCGGCTTCGTCGATGGCGACCGGGAAGCGGTTTGACAGGGGACGCCCGCCCCGTTTGCGCCCTGCTTTTACCTTTACTTGTGCTGGAATATCGCGCCAATAGATGATTTGATATTTAATTGTCATGAGGTTCATATCCTTTGTTGCGAGCGAGTTGATCGAGTCGTTCGTCGTTGTATGCGGCTTCTAATTCAGCGGAAACGGCCGTTAACACATCCCCCCCTTCCCCCTCTCTTCCCTGCCATTTGGAGAGCGTCCATTCTTCTCGATAGGCATCCCCGTAAATTGCTTTGTCGCGATAGGCGGCGCGATACACGGTTTGTTGAAAGCGGGAAGAGAGCTTTTGGCTTTGGCGAAAACGGCCGTTTTTCACCCGCACCTGCACCGGAATATCGCGCCATGAAATGATTTGTACTTTTGTCATAATCTCGTGACTTTCAGTCGTTGTCTTGTTGCGTAAAGAAATAAAGAAAATAATTCATCCATTCACCAATTAATTATTTTCTTCTTCTTTTTTACCCCAACTAAACTATCCAAACAACTAATTCACTGACCGAAATTGTGGTTTATAGATTGGTCCAATCTCAATACAATGCCCTACGCATCATAAGTTGACGCTGTGACATCACCACCTTGGCCGGTCCAATTGGTGTGGAAAAATTCACCACGCGGTTTATCGATACGTTCGTAAGTGTGAGCGCCAAAGTAATCTCGCTGTGCTTGCAGCAGGTTGGCTGGCAGTCGTTCCCGCCGGTAGCCGTCATAAAAAGCAAGTGCGCTGGACATGGCTGGAACCGGAATGCCTAGGGAAACGGCCGTTCCCACCACCCGCCGCCATGCACTTTCAGCCTGCTGCACCTCTTTTTTGAAGAATTCATCGAGCAGCAAGTTGGTTAAATCGGGATTTTTTCCGAATGCCGCTTGAATGTCATCCAAGAAGGCTGCGCGGATGATACAGCCGCCGCGCCACATGAGCGCAATATTGCCATAAGGTAAATGCCAACCATATTCCTCGGAAGCGGCCCGCATCAGCATATAGCCTTGTGTGTAGGAGACAATTTTGGAAGCAAATAATGCCTCTTGCAAATCAGCAACCAGTGCTGACTTGTTCCCTTCGTAGGCTGGGATGGGGGACCCAAGTACACCAGCAGCTGTCACACGTTCATCTTTGAGTGCTGAAAGGAAGCGGGAGAACACTGCTTCGCCAATCAGGGTGAGGGGGATACCGGAGTCTAGGGCAGAAACGGCCGTCCACTTGCCCGTTCCTTTTTGGCCTGCTGTGTCCAAAATCTTGTCCACCATCGGCTGTTCGTCTTCATCTGTATAAGCCAGAATTTCGGTTGTGATTTCGATCAGGTAAGAATCCAATTTACCCTGATTCCAATCAGCAAAGACGGCGCTCATCTCAGCAGGCGTCATCTGCAGCGCGTGGTTCATCACATCATACGCTTCACAGATAAGCTGCATGTCACCGTATTCAATGCCATTGTGGACCATCTTCACAAAGTGACCGGCACCTTCTTCTCCCACCCAGTCACAACAAGGGGAGCCGTCTGCAACTTTGGCTGCAATTCCCTGAAAGATTGGTTTAACGTGTGGCCATGCTTCTGGTGAGCCACCAGGCATGATGGATGGGCCAAAGCGGGCCCCTTCTTCGCCACCAGAAACGCCCGTGCCAATAAACAAAATTCCTTTTTCGGTCAATTCTTTGGTGCGGCGGGTAGAATCGGGATAATGTGAGTTGCCACCATCAATGATGATGTCTCCTGGTTCGAGTAGGGGGACAAGCTGCTCAATCGTGGCATCAACTGGCCAGCCTGCTTTCACCATAATCATGACGCGACGCGGCCGTTTCAAGGTGTTTACCAGCTCTTCTAATGAATGTGTACCAATCACTTTGGTACCTTTAGCTTCATTTGCCATGAACCGATCAACTTTGCTGGTTGTGCGATTATAAACAGCTACCGTAAAGCCGTGATCATCCATATTTAAAACCAAATTTTGGCCCATTACAGCAAGCCCAATCAAACCAATATCTGCTTGTTTTGTCATTTTTCTCTCCTGAATATCTGATAACCTGAGTTTGAAGATAAGGATTAGACATTTTTTAACTCCGAACTGAGGTTAATTTGCAAAATGCTGCCTATTCTCCAATCCTCAGCCGCCATTATCGGCTGCATACGATAAAACTTAATCACTTATTGGATTGTTGAATGGCGTCATTAATCGTACCTGAATGCTCCAGCAATGGCACGAATTCTTTGTCAATATACATCTTGTGGGTGTGTGGGTTTGTGAGGGTGAAAACGGCCGTTTTAAATAACTGTGCAACAAATGAAACTACTTTAAAGGTGCTGGGCCACTGGAGCGACGGACAGTGACCTCAGTCGGTAAGATAAATTCTTCAAAATCAGTAGAGTTTTCTTCACTGATGCGTGTTAGTAATTTTAGCGTTGCCTGATACCCCATTTCGTAAGTTGGATGTGTCACCACTGTTAAAAATGGATCAGGATTGATATCAGGTGGAATGTCCCCAAAAGAGACGACAGAAATATCATCAGGCACTTTCAGGCCTGCCTCTCGAATGGCTTGCAGCGTGCCAATCGCAATAAAGTTGTTCGCCGCTAAAATCGCCGTGATTTTTGGATCATCTGCCAGCGCCCGCTTTGTCATTTCATAACCCGAGGGACTGCTAAACGTGCCCCAATAAACATGATTTTGTGCCAGGTTCGCTTCATGCATGGCCTGCTTGTATCCATCAACGCGATCAATTGCGGTTGATACATCTTTTGGCCCGGTTAACATGGCAATGTGTTGATGCCCCAGCCCAATTAAATGTTGAGTGAGCTGAGATGCACCACCTACAGAATCACCACGCACAACATCCACTGCAACATTGCACACGCCCCGGTCTAGGACGATCACCGAAATCCCTTGCTTTTGAATTTGCTCAACGGCTTTTGGGTCACGGCTGGTGGGCACGAGCAAAATACCATCAATGCGTCGTTTTAGCAGCATCGTCAAATATTGTTCTTGTTTGCTGATTGATTCATCCGTATTGCAGAGAATGACATTGAATTCATTTTTTTGGGCTGCATCTTCAACACCGCGTGCGACTGTTGTCCAAAATGGGTTGGTGATGTCGGTGAGGACTAGTGCCAAGGTGTTCGTTTGCTTAAAACGCAGGCTGTGACCAAGCATGTTGGGCACATATCCCAGTTCTTTGATGGCGGCTTCCACCTTGGTTCGCGTTTCATCGCTCACATAGCCTGACTTGTTGATGACCCGAGAAACGGTCATCGGAGCTACGCCCGCCATCTTAGCCACATCACGAATCGTCGGCATGTCATCTCCTTCACTGGTAATTATGATATGTTACGCATAACATGTTAACCGTAACATTGTAGTGCTTGTTTGATATTTGTCAAGACGGCGATTATTCCTATCCCTGTTACGTTAGCGAAAACGCTACTTCTAAATCACGAATCTCTTCATCCCCGATGGGGACGAGTTGGCCAATAACGGCCGTATCAATCAACGATTTTGCGCTAAACTCGGCCACTTCCAGCCGGTCAAACGCATTCAATACATCCGTTCCGACTGCCAGCACACAATCATTTTGCACCATAATGACGGGCGTGCTAATCGAAACCATGTCGGCCACTTTATGGGCTTCGGTATAGAGCATCTTGAATGGAATCAGCGGAATATCACGCAATAAAATGAAGCTTTCGGGAATCGTGCGCGAATCAAACTGAGAGGCTGTGATGGCAAAAGCCGTGGCATTTGGACATTGTGCCGTCATGACGCAGTTGATGCCAGGATGTTTAGCGTAAATGGCTTGATGCAATTTCACCGAACGGCTGGGCAGCTTGCCTGCTTCGCGCCTGCCATTTTGTACCAGCACCACATCTTCAATCGCCACGATATGCCGATCTGCACCGGTTGGTGTAATCAAAAAGCTGTGCTCATCCAGCCGCGCCGACACGACGCCCTCAGTGCTGATCATCAATTGGCGATCATAGGCGCGTGCGGCAATTTCCGCGATTTGCTGGCGCAGTTCACGTTCGCGGCTGTTGTGCATGGTTGGCACAAATTCCGGCAAATCATTGTGATGGTGGTCAAATAAATTTAATGCTGGTTCAGACAGTGTATTCACCTCGCCCAACGCCCGTGCCCGAATCAGTGTCCGCGCACAAAAGTCGAGCGTTTCTAACCGATGGAATGCATCCAGCAAGTTGGCTGCGCCTGCTGCCATGCCGTGGTTTTCAAGGATGATGATGTTGTACCCTTCGGCAAAGGTGGCGGCGATGTTTTCGCCCAGCTTTTCGCTGCCGGGAAGCGCATAGGGTGCATACCCCACCGGGCCACACACCCGATTGGCCTGGGGAATGATGCGGGTATCCGGCACTTGGCGCACGATGCTGAAGGAGACTAGCGCTGGAGGATGGGCATGCACGATGGCCTGGAAATCAGGGCGCAGTTCGTAAATTTTTCGATGAAACGGATATTCGATTGAAGGCTTGTGTGGGCCGATGATTGTGCCATCTGCTTGCACACACATGATGTCCTTGGGTGTTAAGGTCCCTTTATCGATACCAGATGGGGTAATCCAGATGTCACCACTGCTGTCTTTGATAGAAAGATTACCACCGCTGAGCGTGGTCATACCGTTGTGGTAAATTCGATTCATAATGGCGACGAGTTGGTCGCGGGGGTGTAATAGTTGAAAGTTCATTATTTTTTCCACAGATTTCTCAGATTACTCAGATTTTTCCTCGTTTAATAAACAAAGCGTTTGTATTCTAATGATGATGAGCCAAAGTTGAGAAGGAGACCTTTTTTAAAACCAGATGCCTTAAGATAATTGTTTGTGAACTTCCATGCCAGCACCAATAATGGCATATGTTTGTGGATCACGATTCGTCTTCTTTCCCCCTAAAATCTGTGCCCTCTGTGTCATCTGTGGATTATCTCCTGATAACGGCCGTATTCCTCTTCCCAAACGGCCGTTTCTTGCGGTTCATACTGTTCCAATTCATCCATGTGGGCGATGATGCTGCGTGCTTGATTGATGTCGGCAATTTCGCCCAGGGCAATGAGCTGCACGACCGCATTGCCGATAACGGTTGCTTCAATCGGGCCAGTAACAACAGGCACTCCTGTCGCATTGGCGGTCATTTGATTAAGCAGTTTGTTTTGACAGCCGCCGCCGACGATGTGAATGACATTGACTTGGTGGGAGGAAACGGCCGTAATCTTCGCCAATGTTTCACGATAGGCCATTGCTAGACTCTCCAAAATCGACCGTACAATTTCACCTTTGCTGTGTGGCACAGGTTGCCTGGTATGTTGGCAAAATGATTGAATCCGTTTGGGCATATCACCGTGTTTCATAAAAAGCGGATCGTTGACGTTGATAAATGAGCGGAACGGCTGCGCTTTTTGGGCCATTTCTACCAGTTCTGCGTAAGAAAACGATTCGTGCTGTGCGGCCCATGCCGCACGACTTTGCTGCAATAACCACATGCCCATCAAATTTTTCAACAGCCGAACCGTACCATACACGCCACCTTCATTGGTGACATTAGCGGACAACGCCGCATCGGAAATAATGGGCTGTGGCAGTTCTAAACCAAGCAGACTCCAGGTACCGCTGCTGAGGTAGGCGAAATCGGCCGTTGTGGTGGGGACGGCGGCGACAGCGCTGCCTGTATCATGACAAGCAGGAGCGATCACCGGAATGCCCTCGTAGTCACCCAGGTGGGTTCCCGAGGGCACAACTTCTGGCAAGATGTGGTGGGGGATGGTTAGCTTATCTAATAAACCGGTTGCCCATGTGTTCGTTAGCTGATCATACATTTGAGACGTGGAGGCAATGCTCAACTCACTCACTTTTTGGCCTGTCAGCCAGTAGTTGATCAAATCAGGTGAAAACAGCAAGGTGTCGGCAATGTCAAGCTGCGGGGAGTTGTTTTCCACGAGGCTCATGAGTTGATACAGGGTATTAAGCGCCAGAAACTGAATGCCAGTTTGTGCAAAGATTTCTGCCCTAGACACGCTATCAAGCACGCGGGCCATCATATCATCGGTGCGGCTGTCTCGATAATGAACTGGATTGCCGATCAGGTTTCCTTGTTTGTCGAGCAAGCCAAAGTCAACACCCCAGGTGTCCACCCCAATGCTGGCCGGGTTTAACGCTTTGCCTTTTTCAATACCAACCTGAATGTCATGCCACAAACGTAAAAAGTCCCAATGCAGGGTGCCATTAATGGTCACAGCTATATTGGGAAATCGGTGGAGTTCTTTTTGGGTGAGGGAACGGCCGTTAAACGCCACAGCTATCACGCGTCCAGATTCGGCTCCTAAATCGACTGCTAAAACCGTCTTCTTCGCCATACCTACTCCCGTAAAATCAGCACCTGTTTTTCATACCTGCGAATCTCTTCCAGATAAGAAATACCCACAGGGACATCTTGTTGGTAACAGTAATAATCCCACACAGCGCCAAATGGCATCCCTTTTAATGCTTCGAGCAAGGCCAAACGTGCTGTAAAATCACCCGCTTGTTCCAGTTCTCGCAAACGTGTTGTCGGCTGCAGCAGCGCCATGAGCAGCGCCAGCAGCGTGTTGCGCGTACCGATAGTCCAGGCAGCGACACGGTTGATGCTAGCATCAAAAAAGTCAAGGCCAATATGAGTCCGGTCCAGATAATTACCCCGCACAATTTCTTGCATAATCGCTTGTAGTTCTTCGGTTAGCGTCACCACGTGATCACTGTCCCAACGGACCCCTCGACTTACATGCAGCAGCAGCTGAGGCACATAGAGCAGTATCGATGATATTTTGTCGGAAATCAGTTCTGTTGGATGAAAATGACCTGCATCCAAACAAAGCAGCGTTTGATTTTGGATGGCATATCCCATGTAAAATTCGTGTGAACCAACCACATAACTTTCAGAACCAATGCCAAACAGTTTACATTCCACTGCGTCGAGATTGTGGGCTGGATTAATGGGGTGGGCCAGAATAGCATCAAGTGACTCTTTCAGGCGTTGGCGTGGGGCAGCACGATCTACAGGGGTGTCTTTGTAGCCATCGGGAATCCAGAAATTGGTAATCGCTGGCGTACCAAGCGTTTTCCCAAAATAAGCACCAATTTCCCGACTGGCAATGCAATGCGCAACCCAAAAGTTCCGAATGCCTGCATCTGCATGAGAAAGCGTAAATCCATCATCGGCCAATGGGTGCGAAAAACAAGTTGGATTAAAGTCAATCCCGTGATTGTTCTCTTTTGCCCAATGAACCCATTTGGCAAAATGTTTTGGTTCAATCTCATTACGCGGCACCTTTTTATCTGCTTCCAGGTAAATGGCATGTAGATTTAACCGATGGTTGCCAGGAATAAGGCTGTACGCCCTATCCAAATCAGCCCGAAGTTCGTTGGCATTACGTGCTTTACCAGGGTAATTGCCGGTGGCCAAAATGCCGCCACTCAATCCCCGATCTGGGTCTTCGAAGCCTCCAACATCATCCCCTTGCCAGCAATGCAAGCTGATTGATATGGTTGCTAATTGAGCAAGGACTGCATCTGTATCGACGCCCAATTCAGCGTACCGATCTTTCGCCAAAACATATGTTTTTTCTACGTTATTGCTTTTCATACATTTCCCCGATCACATTATTATGATAAATCATAACCAAACGAAAGGCAAATGAAGATAATTGAAAGATTTGTGAAAGTGAATTATAATACCAGCAATCAATAGGGAAACAGTTTAAATCAAGGTATTTGCGGATGTTGATAGAAGAAAGACATGAACAAATTATTCAGCTCATGTTGCAAAAGCAAAGCGTAACGGTTGCAGAATTGAGTACGCACTTTTCAGTATCTCCGGTAACCATTCGCAGTGATTTAAACTTGCTGGCAGAAAAGGGAAAAGTCGTGCGTACGCATGGTGGGGCACGGCTAGGAGATGAACGCACTCGTCAAGAAAACTCCATTAATGTGCGACAGCGAATCAAGGCTGCAGAAAAGCAGTGGATTGGTAGGCTAGCTGCTTCGCTTGTGCAGCCTGGTGAATCCATTTTGCTGGATGCGAGCACAACTGCCATTGCGGTGGGGCAGGCGCTGAAACGGCGCACAGATTTGTACAATATTACTGTTGTGACAACAGGAATTTGGACTGCCTTAGAGATGTTAGGCTGTACCCATCTTGAAGTTGTGTTAACGGGCGGTAGGGTGCGCAGTTCAACCGGCTCGATTGCTGGTTTAGTCGCCAATGATGTTTTGAGCCGCTTTTATTTTGATAAAGCGTTTTTAGGGGCATGGGGTATTTCTGGGTCAGGGGGCCTGATGGATTCGCCATTAATCGAGGTGGAAATTAAACAAACTGTCATTTCTCGTTGTATAGAGGTGATTGCAGTCGTTGATGGCAGCAAGTTTGGCCGTACTTCACTCGCTACGATAGTGCCTCTGTCTGACGTCTCTCGCATAGTTACGGATGAGGGTGCGCCACCGCAGTTAATAAACGCTTTTCGTCGGCAAGGTGTTGAAATCCTCGTTGCAAAAGAAAATTGAAATCATTTTGACTTTAATTTGTGAATAAATTACAATGGCACGCGTACCATGACACGCGTACCATACTGAATTCGACACGGGCGGAGTTGAGGATTTATGTCTACTATTCGGGATGTTGCCAAAAAAGCTGGCGTGGCCCCCATTACCGTTTCTCGCGTTATTAATAATGCAAGCTACGTGAGCGAAAAAACGCGTGCGCGGGTCGAAGCAGCGATTCAAGAACTTGGTTACGTGCCAAACATGTTAGGGCAAAGCTTGCGCTTTAATCAAACAAAAACGTTGGCATTGGTGCTTACCGATATTACAAACCCCTTTTGGACAACTATTGCGCGCGGGGTTGAAGATGCCGCTCATGAGAATGGGTACAGCGTTATCCTCTGTAATACTGATGAGTCAAGTGAAAAACAGGATCAATACCTGACGATGCTGTTGAAGCGGCGTATCGACGGCATTATTTTTGTGCCCACTCATAGTTCCATTAACCCTGTCGAACGCATCCAAAAACAGAAAATTACCGTGGTTGTTTTAGATCGGGATGTACCCAGTGACAATGTTGATATGATCCGTGGCGATTCATTTGGTGGCGCTTACCAATTAACACGTCACCTGATTGAGCTGGGGCATAAACATATCGCGGCAATGGCCGGACCTAAAGATGTATCCACTTCAATTGAACGTGTGGCTGGATTTTGTCATGCGTTGCAAGAAGCTGGACTGAACCAAAGTATGAAAAATGTATTTTGGGGATCGTTTAATGATCAACAGATGGGGGCTGAATTGGCTGAGGCAGCATTGCAGCTTGTACCGAAACCAACAGCATTTTTGACGATCAATAACTTTATTGCGAACGGAGTGCTGCACCAGTTTGCTCATGTTGGCTTGCGAATTCCTGAGGATGTATCGATTGTTTCATTTGATGATTTTCCTGTCATTATTTATCCAGCACCATTTTTAACGGTTGCTGTACAACCCGCTTATGAGATGGGATATAAAGCGACGCAATTATTGCTGGCGCGACTCAAGGATGAAGGTCTCGATTCGTTCCAAAAGCTGATTTTACCGACTGAAATATTTATCAGGCAGTCAAGTGCGCCACCGCCAAAAGAGTAGGTGGGTAGGTGGTATGAAAACGGCCGTTTCCGTCTAACACCTGATCTTTTCAGCTTGATATTTTGGTTCTTCAGGATTTCGTGAGGTTTGGAGTGGAGGCTTTAGCCGGTTCTCACGAGACTATTCCGGCTAAAGCCTCCACTCCTCCTGAATTCTTGGAGACCCGATGTTCTTTACAAAACGACACAATATGGATTGTGACAATTAATGCGAAGGTTGGCAGATCGCAGAAACGCCTCATCAAGATGATGCCACTACTTTGCCCGAGGAGAGCATATGGTGTGAATATTTTTGGTAATGATTCCAACCCAGGCACGCTTGTGAAAGCGTCTACTTTACGGTTCGTTGAAATTTCCAGACAGCGAACCACTTTGTGCAAAACGTTCTTAAAGAGGAGATATTCTTATAATGAAAGCTAAATTCTTTACCATTTTTGTAACGCTGTTACTGATGTCGTTTATTGTAATTGGTTGTTCATCAACCGGTGATGAGCCTGCTGCAGGAGCCGATACCGCTGCTGAAGGAGAACGATATATTGCGGTTATTTCCAAAGGATTCCAGCATCAATTCTGGCAAGCCGTTCGGGCAGGTGCAGAACAAGCTGCCGTAGATTACGACGTGACGATTACCTTTGAAGGCCCTGAAACAGAAGCCCAGGTTGACAAGCAGGTCGAAATGGTCCAGGTTGCACTGGATAAAAATCCCGCAGCCTTGTGTTTGGCCGCACTAGACACCCAGGCTTTGATTCCACAACTAGAAAAAGCACAGGAGTTGGGCATTCCGGTAATTGGTTTTGACTCTGGTGTAGACAGTGATATTCCGCTTTCGACTGCCGCAACCGACAATCTGGCCGCTGCTGCCGTTGCTGCTGATAACATGGCAGAA
>QQUD01000603.1 GCA_008501785.1 Chloroflexota bacterium | reverse complement strand
AATGGTAAACAGGGTTCAACCTGTGGAGTTCCCATACCGTATGATTCAAAGTGGTCTTTATGTCGGAAATATGGAATCTCTATTATTTTTCCCACTGCCCTCAAGAAGCGAGTTGCGCAGTAAGTATTACCGCTGGTGGCGGTCAGCCAACCTCTAATTTTTCTCATTGTTATTAAATTTAGTATAAAAGGTCAGCTATGCTGGCCTTTTTTGATTTGACAGTGATTGTGCGTTTCGTTACAATCGCTTGCCTGTCTTATCATGCCTGTGATTTACAGCAGGGTTTCCCTGCTTTTTTTGTTTTATGGACAGTCGAACTGCAAAAGCACAAGTGAAAAATTCAACATAGTGTAGGAGGATTTAGATATTTATATGGACACCCTTTTCTTGGCGCAAAGTGTTGGTTTACGCCCTGCGCTCCCACTATTATGGTGGCTAGGACCTATTGGTGCTGTTTTAGCCTTAGGATTTGCGTATTATTTTTATCAACAGGTAACCAAAGAGAGTGAAGGCACAGAGAGAATGATCGAAATCGCGCAAGCGATTCGTGATGGTGCGATGGCTTATCTGACCCGCCAATATCGTGTGGTTGGGTTGGTGTTTGTCGCGTTATTTGTGTTGTTTCTGATTTTATCATTCCTTAATTTACAGAATCCTGTGGTGCCATTCGCCTTTTTAACAGGTGGCCTCTTTTCGGGGCTGTGTGGCTATTTTGGAATGAAGACGGCAACAAATGCATCGGCACGTGCGGCTCATGCGGCTAGCAAAAGCTTAAACAGTGGATTGCAGCTTGCGTTGCGGGCCGGTGCTGTGATGGGTTTTGTTGTTGTTGGTTTTGCATTGCTTGATATTACAGTTTGGTTTCTCATCCTATATTATGGTTTCCCCGCCATATTTCCCACAAGCTTTATTAGTGAAGCTGTGAACCCACTCCCCCAGATAACCGCAACGATGCTCAGTTTTGGCATGGGAGCATCGACCCAGGCGCTGTTTGCCCGTGTAGGCGGCGGCATTTTTACGAAGGCGGCCGATGTTGGTGCCGATTTAGTAGGTAAAGTAGAAGCTGGTATTCCTGAAGATGATCCACGTAACCCGGCCACGATTGCTGACAATGTTGGTGACAATGTTGGTGATGTAGCTGGCATGGGGGCTGACCTGTATGAATCTTATGCAGGTTCTATTTTAGCGACCTCTGCATTAGGGGTGGCTGCTGTGGCAACAGCAAGTGCCGCATTTTTAGATGGTGCGAGCGTGATGGAGATGCAGTTGCGCTTTTTGGCAGCCCCAATTTCGTTGGCGGCCGTTGGCGTGGCTCTTTCTATCATGGCTATTTATTTGGTTAGTGCCAGTGATGATGCGGATCAATCGCAGTTAATCGCTGCTTTGAGTCGTGGCCTTTATGGCAGTTCAATAGGAATTATGGTATTAGGCTTACCAATTTTATGGTGGTTGGGATTACCCAACTGGTTTAGTGTTTGGATTTCTGTTGTGACTGGTTTGGTAGTAGGCATTATTGTTGGTAAAGCAACGGAATATTATACGTCTCATGCGTTTAAACCGACCCGTGAAATAGCGGTACAGGCTGAGACAAGTTCGGCAACGGCGTTAATTGAAGGGATGGCTGTGGGCATGGAGTCTGGTGGCATTCCTGTGTTGGCTGTTGTGGTTGGGATTGCTGTTAGTTTTTACACAATGGGCGGTGCTCAAAATATTTTGATGGGCCTCTATGGTGTGGGCATTGCTGCGGTTGGTATGCTCTCGACGCTTGGGTTTACGTTGGCGACGGATGCTTATGGCCCTATTGCTGATAATGCGGGTGGTAATGCAGAAATGTCGGAATTGGACCCGAAGGTGCGTGAAAGGACTGACCAGCTTGACGCGGTTGGGAATACAACGGCCGCTATTGGTAAGGGTTTTGCGATTGGGTCGGCTGCGTTGACTTCGTTGGCGTTGTTGGCTGCATATTTGGAAGAAGTGCGCCTGGTTTTGACTGAACTGCAAGGTGTTGAAACGGTTCGTATTGGTGATGTGGTTGTGAAAGTTGCTGAAATGACGATGCAAGATTTCATGAACTTTTATAATGTTACATTGCTGAATCCTTCGGTGTTGATTGGTCTCTTTCTAGGGGCGGCAACGGCGTTTTATTTTTCGGCCATGACGATGCGTGCGGTTGGTCGTGCGGCGGGCGGCATGGTGGAAGAAGTTCGGCGTCAATTCCGGGAAATGCCGGGTATATTGGAAGGTACAACGAAGCCTGATTATGCGAGATGTGTGGATATTAGTACGGCATCTGCACAGCGTGAGATGATTGCCCCTGCGGTGTTGGCAATTGCGGTGCCGGTAGTAGTTGGCATTATCTTTGGTGTAGCTGGTGTGCTAGGTTTGTTGGCCGGTGGATTGGCTTCTGGCTTTGCATTGGCGATTATGATGGCGAATGCGGGTGGTGCCTGGGACAATGCTAAAAAGTATATTGAGGAAGGAAATCACGGTGGCAAGGGGTCGGATGCACATAAAGCGGCCGTTGTTGGTGACACGGTTGGTGATCCTTTTAAAGATACATCTGGTCCATCCCTCAATATTTTAATTAAGTTGATGTCGATGGTTTCTGTTGTATTTGCTGGTTTGGTCGTCTTTTTTGACAGCGGACAGGGATTAATTAGTATGTTGTTTGGTGGATAACATTACGTTTTGTTTTTAAATATGAATAAAAGGCATGGTCAAAACTGGCCATGCCTTTTTTGCTGTATAATAGGAGAATAGGGAAGAATTACTTGCTTCATTTTGGGTTATCTTAATTGATCGAAAAACACTGACTTGGATAGCTTGAGGGTATCTATGAGCACATTGATGGTTTATGCACCGGCATTGACGCACACAAAGCGGAATCATCCAGAGAATAACGGCCGTATTGGCAATCTGCTGCCTATGCTTGAACAATTTGGTGTGCTAGATGATATTAAGCAAATGCTGCCAAAGGCTGCGTCGATTAAGCAGCTACGTCGTGTTCATTCCTCGGCATTAATTGAGCAGATTCGTCAGGTTTCGAGTTTTGGGGGCGGGTTGCTAGACCATGGTGACACGTATGCAATGGCTGATAGTTATAATTTGGCGCGGCTCGCTGTTGGGGGGAGTTGTCACATGGTGGATGCCATTATGAAAGGGCGAGCGAAAAATGGCATTGCGTTGGTGCGCCCTCCTGGGCATCATGCAGAAACAAATCGTGTGAGTGGATTTTGTTTGTTTAATAATGTAGCCGCTGCGGCGAGACATGCACAGGCGAAATATGGTGTAAAACGTGTCATGATTTTGGATTATGATGTGCATCATGGCAATGGGACACAGGATATTTTTTATGATGATAATTCTGTGTTGTTTATATCGACACATCTTTTTATGCCCCGCTTTTTTTATCCGGGAAGTGGTTCGCTGACGGAAACCGGTATTGGGAAAGGGATGGGGTATACGCTGAATGTGCCATTGCTGCCTGATTTTGGTGATGTGGGGTATTGTCAAATTTTTAATGAGCTGATTGAGCCAAGGGTGGCTGAGTTTCAGCCTGAACTTATTTTAATTTCGGCGGGTTTTGATGCTCATTGGCGTGATCCATTGGCAATGGCGGGTTTGACTTTGACGGGGTATGCAAAAATTTCGCAGGCACTGGTGGAGATGGCGAATAAGTGGTGTAACGGCCGTATTCTCTTCATCCTTGAAGGCGGATATGAACTTGAAGCATTAACGTATGGCATCTTGAACGTCATTTACGCTTTATTGGGACGAGATGAGATTAACGATCCGATTGGTGCCAGCTCACAACCAGAGCAGGATTTAACGCTACTCTTGCATGACCTCAAAAGTCGTCACTTGCTATTTTGATTAAAACTTTGCATAATATTTGAATTAGGTTGACCATAACGAATTGTTTGTGTTGGATTTCGATGGTTTCCTCTTAATATTGTTTTGTATTGGAAGTGAGGATGGCGAAACCATCGTTGTTTCTGCCAAAAACTTTGTCTGGTTTAAGAATGACTGTGATCCTCAGAACCAACCAGGTTTTATTGTTGAGGGATAAAAGTGGCCAAAATTTCATTGCATAATTATTTGGATAAAGTCGATCAATTGCTGGAAGAGAACCAATTTGGTGATGCGGCACAGCATTGCTTGCATATCTTAATGCAGTTTCCGCGCCATCTCGATTCTTATCGGGCGTTGGCAAAAGCGCTCTTAGGGCAGCGGAAACATCATGAAGCGATTGAGATTTTTCAGCGCGTGTTGAGCGCAGAGCCAAATGATTTGTTGGCGCATATTGCTTTGTCGGATTTGTATCGAACTGAAATGCAGGCAGATTTGTCGAATTGGCATTTGCAACGAGCACTTGAAATTGAGCCGTTTAACGAAGCAATTCAAGCTGAATATCGAGAAGTCTTCTCCTTGGATGAGGATGAAGATATTGCCTCTACAAGGGTCCCGTTAAATCATGCTGCATTAGGTCATTTGTATCTTCGGGGGGAGTTGTTTGACCAGGCAACGGCCGTTTTGCAAAAAACGCTTACTGAAAACCCTGAACGAATCGACCAGGAATTGCTGTTGGCTGAAGCATTGTGGCGAAATGGTGATTTTCATGAGGCTGAAGATGTTTGTCAGCATGTTTTAGAAAAGCTGCCTAATTGTTTGACTGCGAATGCTATTCTTTCTCACATTTTGCTTGAGGGCAATCGTGTTTCTGAAGCACAACCTTTTTTACGGCGTGTGCAGTCCCTGGTTCAAACTGACCAAGAACATGCCAATTATGATTCCCCTGTCGGTCGTGCGCTGACAGCTACCGGTTCGCCAACTTTGCCCGGTCAAATTTCACTTAAGGTGTGGGATGAAACGGCCGTTTCGGCAACAAGAGAGGAACCAACAGCCGACTGGGTAAGTGAAATACCCTTTGGAGAGACTGCTGATTCAGGAGAGCCTGTTGCTGAACCTGATCTAGCCTCTGACCCAGGTGACATGTTTGGTTGGTTAAAGGGGGTAACTGCTGAATTGCAAGGTGAGCCTCCGCTAGAAGCACCGGGATCGAAAAAACAAGAAGGACCTAAAGGAGAAACGGATTGGTTTGTTGATAAAGCGCTTGAGGACAAATCTGCATCTCCAGATGATCACTCAGTAACAGATTGGTTGGAAGGTGAGCGGGCAGGGCTATTTGAAAATGGACAAATTGGTGATGAAGCGCCAGCCGTTGCTGGGTCATCAGATGAGGATGTTCCATCCCCCCTCCCAGATTGGTTAGCTAAAGAGACAGTCCAGCCGATCATTGATGAAGTGCCAGAAGCTGCTGTTGAGCAGGAAGATATGCCTGAATGGTTAAATGAAGTTGCCGATTCAGATTTTGAACCAATGCAACTCAATCCTGAAACGGCATCACAGTGGTTGGTTGAATCTGAGGATGCCCTGGTTGAGGGTGTGGCCGATGAGGAGCCAGTTGATGAAG
>QQUD01000623.1 GCA_008501785.1 Chloroflexota bacterium | reverse complement strand
CATTTGACGCAACCTTCGGTGCGAAGCCACCTTCATCACCAACCGTCGTGCTATATCCTTTGCTAGCCAATACTTTCTTCAAATTATGGTAAATTTCCGCACCCCAGCGCAAACCTTCCGCAAAAGAAGACGCGCCTACTGGCATAACCATGTACTCTTGCAAGTCAGTTGCACCAGCAGCATGTTTGCCACCATTCATGATGTTCATCATCGGCACTGGCAAAGTACGCGCCGAAACGCCGCCCAGGTAACGGTACAAAGGCAAACCAACGCTCGCAGCCGCTGCATGAGCAACAGCCAAGGAAACGCCTAAAATAGCATTTGCACCCAGATTGCTTTTATTTTCGGTCCCATCTAAATCAATCATTGCTTGATCAATACCAACCTGATCGGTTGCATCCCAACCAACAAGTTCTTCAGCAATTTTTTCGTTAATCGCTGCCACAGCTTGCAAAACGCCCTTGCCCAGGTAGCGATCTTTGTCGCCATCTCGTTTTTCCCACGCTTCATGAATACCAGTTGATGCGCCAGATGGTACGATTGCACGGCCATAAGCGCCGTCTAATAATTGTACTTCTACTTCTACCGTAGGATTACCGCGTGAATCTAAAACCTCACGCCCATGAATCGATTCAATGTAAGTCATTTCAACTCCTTGTTTTCCAACATAATCATTTTTACTACTTGCCCCACGAATCCACTATACTTGAGCATAGTTTATTGAGCAAGCAAATTTTATCTATTTTGTAAACGATTTCAAGTTATGGTGTTAGGGTTACACAAACCCTCGTCAGGGTAGATGATTCTAATCATAACAAACAGTCACAATTAGCACCAAGAACATGTGACAGTTATCACATTTCAAAACTAGCAACTTTACAGCTTCCAAAGGTGCGACGCACTTAAACCAATTGCTTTCACGCTATCATACTCGACAAAAAGTGCGTCGCACCTGAATAATTACCAAACCTGGACCCTTTTCCCCCTTGCAAACATCGCCGTCAATGGTTATAAACTTTAGGTATATGATGGAACAATCAACAAAAGTCGATTTCAACCATATTCACACACTGTGGCAAAAGCTGGCCTACGAACTGATGAATACCTTCGATGCACACGGTGTTTGTGCGGCTGTTGCCAACGAAGTTGCTATTTATACACAAACCACAACCGTCGTTGGCGTTGTCGGACCGCAAAACCGATATTACGACGTGTGGGTCTGTAATAAAGATGGCAATATTCAACAAACACGATGGGATTATGACAAAGCATCTTTTACACCACTCATCGAAGCAAAAAAAGCTGTTCGTCAAGAAAAATTCACACAATCCGCATCAGAATTGATAAAAAGCGAACTATGGCAGCTTCCTCGGGAAGCAATTCTTTCGGTACCTATTCCACTTCCTGGTAGATATGAACCGGTCTCCCCTCCAGGAATATTATGCTTAATCGATCCTAAACCGGATTGTCCCGTCAATTTAGACACATTAGAACCACTCGCCACCAATATCACAATGGTGTTAGATCGCGCCTACCTGCGGCACCATGTAGATCGACAAGATATTGAATTTGCGGTTGTTTCCGAAATCAGCTATGCACTCACATCAACTTTAAGTCTGCAAAACATCTATCGACAACTGATGGAACCTGTACGGCGCACTCTGAACGTGGAATCAATCTCTGTCGGCTTAATTGACCCACCAACCGGTGACATTATCTTTGTAGACATCTTGTTGGGACCCATGTTTGAGAATTTGCCAACGATTCGTCTAAAACGAGGACAAGGCATTGCTGGATGGGTAGCAGAACATCGTGAATCGATTATTGTGAACGATGTTTATTCCGATAAGCGCTTTTATCATCAAGTCGATCGCCAATCAGGATTTATCACAAATTCAATGGTCTGTATACCATTACAAGTGGAAGAACGCATGATTGGCGTGCTGCAAGCGATTAATAAACAAAGCAGCAATTTTAATGAAAATGATTTGCGTTTGCTGCTAGCTATTGGCGGCTCATTGGCGGCTGCCATTGAAAATTCGCGCCTTCATGCTGACGTTATTTCAGAGAAGCGACGTATTGAAACAATTTTCTCAAGCATGTCAGAAGGGTTGTTAACCATCAACAGTGAGGGTTATATCACCCATGCAAATGATTCATTGTTGAGTTTGTTGTTTAAAGAACGAGACAGCTTACTTGGCAAACAGGCAACTGAGATGATTCGCTTTAAAAGCAGCAGCTTCCGGGAGTTTGTGGAGCAGATTCTTGAAGCTGAATCAGATGAAAACCCACAGATAGCCGCTAACATTCTGCAAGATGGGGATAATGCAGTTCCCGTATTGGTCAGTGGGGCAACAATTAAAGGTGTAAATGATGCCGTCAGCGAGATCATCTTTGTTTTCAGCGATTTGCGCTTGATTCGTGAGGTTGAACGAATGCGTGATGATTTCTTTCATGGCATTATTCATGAATTACGTACACCATTGGCAACTATTTTGATGTATGCTCGTCTGCTGCGTGAGGGTAAAGCCCAGCAAAAAGAGAAGGCAGATCGCTTCTTGGGTGTGATTGAGCGGGAAAGTGACCGTCTGCAAAAAATGGTGCGCCAGATGCTCGAATTGGCAAAAATGGAAGCACGTGAATTACAGCGTGGCGACGAGCCAATTGATTTGAACCCTATTTTTGATGAAATGCTGCCCCCCCTAGCCGATAGGGCAACTGAAAAAGGATTGACGTTCCGTCAGCGTGTTCAGTCTAATTTACCGCCTGTCATTGGCAACAAGGATACGTTTTACCTTGTGTTTAAGAATCTAGTTGACAATGCGATAAAGTTTACTTTGTCGGGTCAGGTTGTGGTTGACGCAAAAGCAGAAGGAAACACAATCGTTGTCAAGGTTAGAGATGAAGGCATTGGCATTCCACAGCAAGCGCTGCCGAACCTGTTTGGTCGCTTTTTCCGAGCGCAAACGGCCGTTGAGCGCGGCATTGCTGGCACAGGACTAGGCCTGTACATGGTCAAAGAAGCGGTTGAGAACTATAATGGGTCGATTGTAGTAAGCAGTGTGCAAGGCAAAGGCACAACATTTACAGTTCGATTACCAGCAACTGAACGATAGCGTATTGGATGGTGCGTTTCCATCAATACGCACCAGACGATACGATTATGAACGATAAACAGATTTATCTTGATCACGGAGCCAGCACGCCAGTTCACCCCCAAGTCGTCGAGGCGATGCTCCCCTACTGGACAGAATTCTACGGCAACCCTTCTTCAAAACATAAATACGGCCGTTCTGCTTCTCGCGGCCTCGAAAAAGCCCGACGCACAGTCGCCGAGCACATGCACGCCCAACCCAAAGAAATCGTTTTTACCGGCTGTGGGTCAGAAAGTGACAACCTGGCCGTGCGCGGTGTGATGTGGGCAGCGCGGGAACAGGGCAACGGCAACCATTTGATTACAAGCTGCATTGAACATGAGGCTGTGATTAATACGGCCGTTCAGCTACGCGACCATTTTGGCTTTGACCTCACCATCCTCCCCGTTGACAAAAATGGACAAATCAGCCTGGACGAACTGCAAAAAGCGATTCGTCCTGATACAGCCTTGATCAGCATAATGGCAGCCAACAATGAAATTGGCACGATGCAGCCGATTCAGAAAATTGGCAAAATGGCGCGTGAACATGATGTGCTATTTCATACGGATGCGGTGCAAGCGGCCGTTTCCACACGCTGGAACATGACAGAGATGCCCATTGACTTGATCAGTCTGGCCCCACATAAATTTTACGGCCCCAAAGGGGTTGGCATATTGTATGTGCGCGATGGTGTCAACCTGATTTCGGCGCTAACCGGTGGCGGCCAGGAGGAAGGGCGACGCGCCGGAACGGTAAATGTGCCGTTTGCGGTAGGTGGCGCGGAAGCGTTTCGATTGGCACAAGTTGAAATGGATGAACGGGTGAACCATTATGTGACGCTGCGGGACAGATTGATTAAGGGCGTGTTAACGGCCGTTCCCGACGCCATCCTCACCGGCCATCCCACCGACCGCCTGCCCCACAACGCCAGCTTCGCCTTTCGCAACGTCAGCGGCAATGATTTGATTATGCACCTAGACATGGTTGGCATTGCTGGCAGCAGCGGCTCCGCCTGCAACACCGGCAATCCAAAACCATCCGAGACATTGCAAGCCATTGGTTTGTCTGATGAATGGACAACCGGGGGCTTGCGGCTCACCGTTGGCACCCAAAACAGCTTAGAAGATATTGAGCATGTGATCCAAATTTTGCCAGGTGTGATACAAAAGCTGCAAAAGTTGAACACATTACTAACTTAAGCCATTCATCATCAACTTGTCATTTCGAGTAACCTATGCTGGGAAGACCTAGCACAGAATGGGGAAGAAACTTGTCATGCAATTGTCATGCCGAAGTCCTCTGAGGCATCTTGCTTTGAGGTAGGGAAATAATCATAGACACGAAGCAAGATTTCTCACTCCGAAGACTGCGTTCGAAATGACATTTGATTACTAGATACCTTTTTTATGACTAAAGACACATTAAACAAAAACAAACGTGTTGTCGTAGCTATGAGCGGCGGTGTGGACAGCTCGGTGGCCGCAGCCCTGCTAGTTGAGCAAGGTTACGACGTGATCGGCATGATGATGCGGCTGTGGTCTGAGCCAGGAGCGGGTGAAAATGCACCAGCGAATCGGTGCTGTACGCCTGATCAAATGGCCGATGCGCGTCAAATCGCTAACCAGCTAGGCATCCCATTTTATGTGGTCGATGTGCAGACCTATTTTTACAAGCAAATCGTCCAATTTTTCATTGACGAACATGAAAAAGGACACACACCCAATCCGTGTTTGCAATGCAATCGCAAAGTTCGGTTCACTTATTTGCTGGAACAAGCGTTGGCTTTAGATGCGGATTATTTGGCAACCGGCCATTATGTACGCGTGCAGCACAACGGCAGCGAATATCAAATTCTAACAGGCGTGGATGATCACAAAGACCAATCTTATGTGCTGCACATGCTGACACAAGAAAAGTTGGCTCACGTTCTTTTCCCGGTTGGCGATTACACAAAACCACAGGTGCGTGAATTAGCGAAAAAATACAATCTCCCGGTCGCTTCCAAAGATGAGAGTCAAGACCTTTGTTTTTTGGGAGATGGCGATTACCGGCGATTTTTGCGAGAGTACAGCGAAAAAGCAGCCAGCCCTGGCCCGATTCTCGATCAAGATGGCAACGAACTGGGGCAGCACAATGGATTGTCGTTTTATACCATCGGCCAACGCAAAGGATTAGGGATCACGACGCCAGAACCAGTTTTTGTGTTGCAAAAAGATGCTGCGCGAAATGCGTTGGTCGTGGGTTCACGCACGGCATTAGGTCAGCAGGAATTAACGGCCGTTAACGTCAACTGGCTCAACGGTTCACCAACGCTACAACCAATCAAAGCTCAAATCAAG
>QQUD01000312.1 GCA_008501785.1 Chloroflexota bacterium | reverse complement strand
GAAAATAAACGACAAATTCGCTGGTTTAACTTAAATAGCAGTGTCACGATGGGGTTTGTGCTCGTGATGCTCGTTTCGGCGTTTCAGCGGATGCGACTGTATGAAGCGGCGTTTGGCTACACGCGGTTGCGTCTGAATGTGTATGTGTTTATGGTGTGGCTGGGAGCACTGCTGGTTTGGTTTGTGTTAAGCCAATGGATGCGGCCAGATCGGTTTGCGATTGGTGGCATTGTGGTAGCGATTGGCTTTTTGGTGACGCTAAATGTGATTAACCCAGATTATTTTATTGCTCAACAAAACATTGTGCGGTATCAGCAAATGGGTGATCTGGATGTGGCCCATTTAACAACCCTGTCAGATGATGCGATTCCTGTGCTGGTTAATGCCTTACCGGTGGTGGCAGATGATTCACAAGAGGTTCTCAAGCCGGAGTGTGATTATTTTTGGGATGAAGATTACAGTCGTTATGAAACGGATTGTACTGGCACGATTACAGATATTTTGACGGAGTCGCTAAACGGCCGTTACACCCAACTCACCACTGATACCAATTGGCAAAAATGGCAATCTCTCCATCTTTCTCGCCAGGAGGCATATCGAGAGTTGGAGGGGCTGTTTGGAGGTTAGGGAAGGTAAATCATGGACTACTCAATTCTTGACGATGAAATTACCATCGAATTCCCTCCTTTGGGCGTGTTTTCGACGTGGTTTGGGCTGGTGTTGATTGGGTTAACGGCCGTTTCCAATATCTCTGATTCCTGGCTGCAACCAGCCTGGATTGAGCCTCTGCTTTCTGGGATGACGTTCATTTTGGTTGCTTTTATCCTGGCGTCGGGGTTGTTTTTGGCGATGCGGATTAGCTTTGATTTGAAACTGGCAGCGATTCCACTGGTCATCAACGTGGGTACGATGATGATTGTTCAGCTTGTGCCATTTGATTCGTTGTGGGAAGAACTGCGTTTTTCCTGGCATCAGCAAAGTTATGTGGCTATCGTAGAACAAATTCAGCAGCAGCAAATTCAACCCAATCTTGCAGGGAAAGCCCTCCTGCCCTTTCGTTACCGCCATCTGTCAGATGATGCCGGTCAAGTTTGGATTTCACAGCGTGATGAGCAGCTATTTATCTTTTTCCCTACCGAGTATGCTGGTCCGCAAGCATTTTCAGGATTTCTTTACCAGGCTGACAACCAATTGCCACAGGATGGCGAGTTTGATGCGAATTGGCGGCTGGTGGAGGAGAAACGGCCGTTTTGGTTCTTCTGTGTGTCGCATCCTTAAAAAAGTGGGATTAGAGAGTGAGAGATTGGGAGATTACCCAGCTATCTTAATCAATCCCTCAATTCATTTACAAATAGTTCATTAGAAAGCAGCCGGTAAGGCTTTGGTCCGATTGTATGTCAGATGGGATGGCGTTATAATTTCCAATTGGGTATTAGATGATCATCTAAAATTAACCCATTTGGAGTTACCTGTGACAATTGAAGCATTGCCTTACATTACATTTCTAGGCTTTTTATTTGGTTCAACACTAATTGCGTCCCGATTTAGCGTGGGGCAGTTTGAGCCGACAACTTATATTGGTTTACGTTTATCATTGGCGGGATTGGGGCATGTGCTTTTGTATACGTTCGTCAATCGCCGCTATAAGTGGCCAAGAGATAAGAAATTATGGTTACGTGCCGGATTGTTGGGGGTGTTGGGAACGGCCGTTCCCATGACTGGCATTGTTACTTCTCTGCAATATCTTTCCAGTGGCGTTGCTTCCATTTTAATCACTACTGGACCAGCTATTACAGTGCTAATGGCTCACTTCATGCTGTCCGATGAATCGTTGACGTTGCGAAAATCAATTGGTGTGATGTTGGCATTGAGCGGCACAATTATGCTGGCCGTGAGTGGTGAAAGTGGTTTGGCAGACGCAACACAAGCACCAACATTTGGATATGTATTGATTATTGCGGCCATTGTAATTGCCAGTTTTTCGACTATTTACATTCGCAAATATATGCAGAGCTATAATTCCTTTGATGTGTCCAGCATTCGCATGTTTTCAGCTGCAGCTACGGTTATCCCACTCTCCCTCGTGTTGATTGGGTTTGATTTAAGTGCCGTTACTAATCAAGGGTACATTGCTTTAGGCTATGCTGCTTTTATCGGTACATTTGGTGGCATGCTCTTGTCGGTTTATAACATAAAGCGGTTTGGTGCGACTGCCTCGGCGATGACAGCGTATGTGATTCCGATTGTGGCAGGAATTGGTGGGGTGTTGTTTTTGGGGGAGAGAGTAACGGCCGTTATGCTGATTGGGATGGCTGTTATCATTGCAGGCATTGCAATCCTCAATCAAAAACAATCAACAACGCCTGTGTAAACGACTTGAGAAACCGTAGTACGAATAGGCTGAAATTAGGACTTCCATCTTCTCAAATTCATGTTAAACTGTT
Organism: Chloroflexota bacterium; assembly: GCA_008501785.1. The sequence goes on along the minus strand of QQUD01000312.1, from coordinate 3,032 downwards.
AGCGGAATCTTCTTTTTGGAGTGCAAACAACTGAATTATAGGAGTAGTATCAATGACAACCACCGTTGAACGCAGCGTGATCATTCGCGCAAACCCAGACAAAATCAATGCAGTCGCTTTGGACGGCAATCGTTTACCAGAATGGTATGAAGGCATTCAAACATCAGCTCCAGATAGCATGTATCCACAAATGGGCGGAGCCGTTGATGTAAAATACAAAGCTGCTGGTATGAATTTCAACCTCAAAATGAAAACGATTGAATACGTTGATGGTGTTAGTTTTGGATTGGAATTAGAGGGCATGATCAAAGGGCGCACTCGCTGGGAACTGGCACCTCGTGGTGAAGGACGTACTAAGCTCAATTGCACTTTCCAATACGAAATGCCGGGTGGCAGTATTGGTCAGGCAATCAATAAAATGGTTGTTGAAAAGATGAACGAGGAAAATCTCGATAAGAGTTTGAACAAATTGAAAGTCTTGGTCGAATCGTAAAAAATAATATCCTCCTGGAGATGCCGCACCTTCAGGAGGGTTTGATCACTTTGTGTGAATTTTACGATTTCTTGACTTTAATTCGTGTGCCTTTCGGAACCACAATCACAACTGTATCAACTTCATCGCTAGTTGCTTTCACTACCTTCATGCGTGCCGGTACAGTGACTACGATTTTTTCCTTTTTCACAGGTTGGCTATCTGTTTTATTGGCTTCACTCGTTGCTTCTGTTGTGCTGCCTGTTCCTGCTTCGGTTGGCGGACTGCTTGTGGCATGTGCAACCGTTTCTGCATTGAGCGTGATGCCATCAATGAAAAAGTCTTTTTTGCGCGGCCACTTGCTTTTAACTCGAATGCTTATCATTGCTTGACCAGTTGCTGGTACCGTAAATTCCACTTTGTGTCGATACCATTTTCGATTTCCCATCTTGCCACCGTTGACCCATTTTCCGCTGCCATTTACCCACACCCCAGATTCCGCACCATATGGATCTGTTTCATCATAAAGAACGGCGAGAACGGGTGCTGTTAGCGTTGCTTTGCTGCCCGGTTTGAGTCCTGTTACGGTTTGCTTTAGCTCTGCGCCGAAAGCACCCCCGAAGTGAAAAATTTTATAAGTGGCGTCCCCAGCCAATATAAGTGCGTTTTTTGCGCCTAACTGCTCGTGTGCTGGCAGTTGTCTGGCTAATTTGTGAACACACTCCGGCACCCCGGTCGCTTTATCTCCGGCACCAAATAATGAATTTCCTGGTTCAATCCAGGTTAATTGCCAACTATTGGGTTGTTGATTGATCAAATTCCCAGGTGCAGGCGGCATATCCGTCCATCCATTCGTAAAAGACCCGTTTTTAAGCATAATTTACCCCTTTTTGTGTCTAACTATTGATTTGCTGAGACGATAGGATTGCTTACTGAACATTATACGAGGTTGTCAACTCCAAATTGGGACTTGACAAAGTGTTTATTTGACACTATATTGTTAGTGTCTGATACACACTATAGGAGTCTGCTATGTACAAAACAATCATTCCCGCGTTATTTTTGGTTTTAGGGTCAAGTTTTTTTGGCATTGAATGGTTTGTGGCAACGGCCGTTTTCACCGTTATCCTCCTCATTTTCATCGCCATCAAGCAATTGGCATACGTTACCATTCCCGAAATGGAGGTAGGGGTTGTTTTTCGGCGTGATGGGGATCGCTTTGTACGCTTTTTAACACCGGGGCGGCATTGGATACGGCCGTTTACCCAAGAATTTCGTGCCACCATCCCCCTGAACCCGGACGCCGCCTCTGAAATATGTCACCATGTGCAAACTAGCAATGGTTTAGGTGTCGATATCGAATGGTCTTTGGCATACAATATCGAGCCATTTCAAATTAAAGCCAATTCGCAGGCAAAATTGGCTCGCACCTTGCCTCGTAAATCTGGCAAACTCGCTGCTAAACACGTCAACAACGTTTTACGGCATATTATCGGGCAGTACAATATTGAAGATTTGTATGCATCAGGTGTACAAAGTCGTCTTGAACGACAAGTACGCCAGCAGGTAACGACTCGGTTGTCAAAACTCGGTTTCAAGATTTCCCGGGTCATGATTGGTGCCATCAATGTACCACCACAGGTACAAGCTGCACTTGAATCGGCACACGAGCAACGCTTACAAACCGAGCAAGAAGCATTGGCACTAGAGCGCTTGCACCAGGTTGTCAGCCGTTTTTCAGAAGCGGACATGCAGCGACTGATGGAATTGGAACGCATTCAAAAGATGGGACGTAACGGGGTGGCGCTGATGTATTCGCCACTCGCTCAAGTACCCACCACAACCGAAAATCGCCTCGGCAAAAAAACAGTACCCTATACTTCATTGGTATCTCATAAGCCTTTGGTATGATTAATAAAGCGAGAGTCAGCGCGAGAGCTAGTACCGTAACTTTCTAAAAATGTAGGGCGATTTGATAAATCGCCACTCTGGGCGAATTGCCAATTCACCCTACAAAATCATAAAGTTGAGGTACTAGAGTGATTTACTTACGCTAGCTCTCGCTCTATTCTTTAGCTTTTTATGGAGGCATTGATGAAAATTGCAGTTGGGTCTGATGAAAAAACGAGTCTTACCGATGCTGTTGTGGCGGATTTGAATGAGCGGGGTCATGACTTGGCCTTGTTTGGTCCATTGAGTGAAAAAGAAACTTATTGGCCAGCCGTGGCGCAGCAAGTGGCTGAATCTGTTGTGAATGGCGACGCAGATGAAGGTATTCTATTTTGCTGGACGGGAACGGGGGTTAGTCTAGCGGCCAACAAAGTGCCTGGGATTCGTGCCTCGTTGTGTGATGATGCGGAAACGGCACGTGGTGCACGGTTGTGGAACAATGCCAATGTGTTGTGCCTTTCGATTCGACGCACCTCTGAGGTAATGGCGAAAGAAATTTTAGAAAGCTGGTTTAAAACAGCCTATCTGCCCAATGAAGTCGATGATGCTTGCATGGTGCAGATTGATGAGATTGAAGAAAAGTCTGTGAAGTGCGTTGGTATTAGTTGGG
>QQUD01001120.1 GCA_008501785.1 Chloroflexota bacterium | reverse complement strand
CGCATTTTTGGCATTCAATCCCATGTTTGTTGACATGGCGGGAGCGATTAATAATGATGTGCTTGCGGCGTTGAGCGGAACGGCCGTTGCCCTGGCCTGCGTGCGCCTGGTCAAAGACAAAAATGGCCTCAGTCGTCGCTGGGGCGTTGTGATGGGACTGCTGTACGGCATCGCGTTGTTAAGTAAATTTAACCTGTTGGCATTAGGTGGCACGATTGGCGCAGCGGCCACCTGGGTGGCGTGGCGGCGCAAGCAGTGGCGACAATGGTTCGAAGTCGGCGTCATTGCGGGCCTTGTGACACTGTTGCTCTCTGGTTGGTGGTTTGTGCGCAATATGATTTTGTACGGTGAACCCACTGGCGTGCAGCGTTTGACAGAAATGTGGGGGGTACGCGATCCATCCGAAAGCTGGGGATTGGCATTTTACGAACTGAAACCAACCTGGACCAGCTTGTGGGGACGGTTTGGGTATGGGCAAATTCCGCTGCCAGAAGGCATTTACATTGGCCTGATGTGGGTGATAGGCATTGGTTTACTTGGACTGCTGGTTCCAGTTGTGCTGCGTCGCCAGGATGAAATGAAGCAAATTGGTATGCCGCTGCTGGTTTTGATTTTAAATGCCGTGCTTGGCTTTGTCGTTGTCTTCTACTATTTATTGATCAGTCCGGCTGGCGCGATGGGACGCTTTTTTTATCCGGCGCTCTCATCCCTTTCCATCCTGGCCTTTTATGGCCTCAGCCGTTGGCTCACCCTCATCCCCCAAAGACAAAAATCTCCTAATCTCCAATCTTCAATCTCACTCCTTGCCATTCTCACCAACCTTGGCATGGCAATCCTCACCATTGTGGCATTGTGGGGGTATTTGGCCCCTGCGTATGGGAGGCCGGAGGCGTTTGAAGCGGAAACGGCCGTTCCTAATCCCACTGACGCACAATTTGACAGCTTTGTCATGCTGCGTGGATACGAGGTGCGTGAAACGTCTCTTTTAGCTGGTGGGCCACTCGACATCGATTTGTATTGGGAGGTGCTTGAGCCACCTCCCGGCGATTTCCTCATGTTTGTGCATCTGATCGATAACGAAACAGGCGTCATGGTGGCACAGCGCGATACACATCCTGGTTTAGGACGATTTCCTAGCAGCACTTGGCAGGCTGGTGATCGATTTGTCGATTCGATTCGGCTGTGGCTGCCCGATACAACATACGCGCCTGCAACTGCTACGTTGAGTATTGGTTTATATGCAAGAAATGCTTACCGTTTGTTGATCACAGATGCAGCAGGCAGCCCAATTGGCGATGCTCTGAAACTCAGTGAGGTTGCATTGGCACCCACGCCAAGTACAGAATTTGGCCTACAATACCCTAATCCACAGTCGCATAATTTTGCGGGCATCGCCCAATTTCTCGGATACGAGTATGGGCAGCGTGCCCTTTATCCGGGCGAAGCGTTACAGATAAATACCACCTGGCAAGCATTGCAAGATGCGCCAGGCGATTACAAGATTCAATTTATCTTGCGGGATGAAATGGGTGTTCAGGTTGTGAGTAAGAAAGGTCGCCCTCAGAATAATGAGATGCCAACAACCGAATGGGTGCAGGGACAAATTGTGACTGACTCGCAATTAATGGCTATTCCTGATGATCTCGAGCCAGGCAGTTATCAGATTGAGCTAAGATTATTCAATAATGACACCAAACAGGGTGAACCACTTTTAGATGAGGATGGACACAACCTGAATAATCACTTATTATTGGCTAGTATTAGAATACGGCCGTTTCCGTAAAACAGTTAATATTCAGGCCGTAAATCAGTAAAGTGACAACTTCAAGCAAAATTGTGTCTAATTTATAAGATACGTACTTGTTAACTGTAGCTATTAGTACTGAAGCTAACATTTTTTGCCAGATAGTTAGTTCGCAAATTGCTTCAGCTTAAGTGTTCCGAGTCCGTGTGGTATTAGTCAATATTTGTTTGTCGGAACACTAGTTTGCCTGGAAATCGAAATTTCTGTGTCGGATAAATTGATTGGCCGGATACGTTTTGGTGTTGTATTGGGAGTGCTAGTCTTGAGCGGGCTAGTATTTCTCATGTTACCTGTGTCTGCGCTCAAATGGTCGCGCATTCCTTTCCCTGGATTTCTTCTCGATCCAAATCTTGTTGTTAGCGATACTGGTAATTTGGATTGGGAAAGGCAAAAACAAACACCCCCGATTGCTTACCCTGAACAAATTGTTGCAGTTGATGGTGTCGCTGTGAATACCATTCGTGCTTTTCATCAAATTTTGTTAGAACATCGCGTTGGCGATCAAATTGCGATTACACTGCGTCAACCAATCAACTCACGCGTGCCACCCAGATACGAAATAACGGAACGAACCGTTACTGTGTCGCTCACCCAATTTTCGCAACGTGATTTGTGGAATCAATTTTGGTTGTTTTATTTAACTGGTCTGTTAATGTTGGGAATTGGGGGCTGGGCTTTTCGAGCACGACCCAAAGAAGAAGAAGCCCAGGTATTTGCAGTGCTGTCTGCATTTGGTGCATTAACGATTGGGGCCGTGTTTGACCAGGTAACTGCACAGCAATTTATTCGGGTTTGGATATTTGCTTTGTCTATGGTGGGTGCTCTTGGTACATGGCTTTCTTTTGTCTTTCCCCATGAATCTCGGTTAATTCATCGTTTTCCCTGGTTAAGATGGTTGATTCCTATACCAGCCGTAGCAGCCGCTGTGTGGGGTGAGCTTTGGTTGAATTGGGGCACAGACCCGTGGGCGTATGCGATTCCCTGGCGTGCGGCATATATTTTGAATGGCTTTGGGTTGGCAACGGTCATTTTTGTGATGGCTTATCGGAGATTACGAACGCAATCGGCATTGGTGAAGCAGCAGGCACGTTTGATTTTAGGTGGCAGTATTATTGCCTTTTTGCCGTTGCTGCTCTTTTTTATCACGGCCGGATTGGGATTTCAACACGCATGGCTGCCACCCACGTTCTACATCCCGCCAGTAGCGATTTTCCCCTTTATTATTGGATATATCATTGTCCGTTATCGCTTGATGGATACGGGGGGCAAATTCGTGCGTCGTAGTGTAGCGTATTCGGTAATGACGATGCTGCTGGCTGGCATTTTGGTACTGGTGGTGACTGGCTTAACAGCTACGTTTGGCTCAGTCGTGGAAAACCCGTGGTTTGTAGCCGTTTTTCTCGTGATTATGGCAGCAGCATTTGATCCGGTACGTTCCAGGTTTCAAAGGGGTATTGACCAGGCATTTTTTAGTGAGACACAGTCGTTTGAAAAATTATTGTTAGGGTATCGGCGGGAATTGACAACGGCCGTTCACATGGACCAGGTAGCCGATGTGCTGCTCAAATATATCCGATTAGGGATACCAGACTCAATGGCGAAACTCTATTTGCCCGATCACAAAACAAGCTGTTTTACTAGCTATGCCAATCATAGTGATGTGGTCGTCAATACATCATCCCCTCTCGTGGCATTTATGCGGCAGCAAGATGGCGCGATTGATTTGGCAGAAGAACGTGCATGGCCTGATACATTGTTGCAATACAAAGAAACAGTTCAATCACTTGCAGCAAAAGCCATTGTACCAATGAGCAATGGCAAAGATTTGTTGGGCTGGGTAACACTCGCACCGAAATCAACCTCTGCCAAAATCGAGAGCAATCAACTCAACTATCTGAGTTCATTGGCTGAACAAACGTTGCTGGGCATGGAGCGTGCGAATGTGGTGCGTCGGCTGGAAAATCGGGTGGCTGAGTTAGACTTGCTCACCCATTTTTCACAGTTCCTTAGTTTTACGGTTGAATTTGATGATTTGCTGGAATTGGTGTTTACAAATTTTGAGCGGCTTATAGAAATTGAAGATTTCTTTGTGGTGTTACGCGATAAAGAGTTGGATTATGTTTACAAAGCGTTTCATGTAGAAAAATGTGAACGGTTGTCTGTGGCAGAAGGTCGCCACCAGATCGAGACGAATGCACATGTTTTAAAAGTTGTGGAAACGGGGCAAAGTAAAGCATGGCAGGGGGAAGAAAACGGCCGTTTTCACTTCGCCGCCCCGCTCAACTCAGGGCGCGAAACATTAGGAGCTATCTACACATTCTACCGTGATCCGATACGGTCGCTGCGACCCCGACAGCAGCAGTTGTTTGGGGTGTTTGCCGACAGAACGGCCGTTGCCCTCGAGCGCCTCCAGTCTGGCCAATCGCTGACCAAACGCGCTCAGCAGATGGAAATTATGAACCAGGTGACGCCCATGTTGGCGTCAACCTTGGAACTGGAGCCGCTGCTGGAGCTGATTCTTGATAAAGGGATGGAACTGCTCGATACTGAAGCTGGCACCTTTATGCTGACGATACCCGACACGGGTGAACTGGAATTTCGGGTAGTGCGCGGTCCTGCCAGCGATGAACTGCTGGGGAACCGTCTGCCAATTGGCAAGGGGTTAGCGGGAACGGCCGCACAGACTGGACGCCCTGTGATTGTCAATAATGTGCAAAACGATCCGCGCTGGTTTTCTGATGTCGATGCTAAATCTGAATATACAACCCAGACCATTTTAACGATTCCACTGATTCGACTGAATCAGGTGCTGGGTGTTTTGCAGGTGATTAACAAGCGGGACAGATCACCATTTCGTGAAGAAGACCAGAGCTTACTGATGGCGTTTGCTGGACAAGCTGTCGTGGCCATTGAAAATGCGCGTTTGATTACGCAGACAGATATTGCGCTGCGCAAAAGTGTGGATGAATTGTCGCTGCTGCAGCAGCTTGATCTGGATTTGAATAACACATTATTGGATGTGGGACGTGTCTTAAACTTGACGTTGACGCGGATGTTGGGCATTTGTAAGGGCACGGCGGGGGCGATTGTGCTGCTAGATGATGAAAAACGGCCGTATTTCTTCGAAACCTCAAACTACGACGAAGATTTTGAAGTGAGAGTCGCGCAAGACCCTGGTTTGCTGATGAGTGGTTTAGTAGGCAAAGTCATTCGCACCGGCAAGCCACACATTACTGGCAATGTTCATCAAGAAGACGAGTATGTTGTCTCCAACTTCTCCACGCTTTCGCAGATGACACTGCCATTTGTCAGCAAGCAGCAGGTAATTGGGGTGATTGCGGTAGAGCGGGATAAGCTAGTCGCATTTGATCCGCATGATGTGGAAACGGCCGTTCGCGTCGCTAATCACGCGGCTGTTGCCATTGACAATGCCATCCTCATCGAAAAAGTCAACGAAGCCAATCAGGCCAAATCAGAATTTGTGTCGATGGTGTCACATGAATTAAAGACGCCAATGACCGCGATACGCGGCTATGTCGATTTGTTACTCTCTGGCATGACTGGTGAGCTAAATGAACAACAGCTCAATTTTATGGAGACCATTGCTGCCAATATCAGACGCATGGGGCAGCAAATTCAGGATTTGACCGACATATCACGTATCGAGACGAAA
>QQUD01000172.1 GCA_008501785.1 Chloroflexota bacterium | reverse complement strand
GACAAAGCCTGACGCAGAGGATTGTCTCCGTAAGCTGTAAAGCATCCCGCAAACAGTGGGTGACTTTCGGGAAAGTGACCTTTTGTTTTGGGCGTGACCGCTACTGGAATCTGCCATGTCTCAACCAGCGCCAGCAGCTCATCCTGTGCCGCAGCCGCCTCGATACCAACACCCGCAATCAGAAACGGCCGTTTTGATGTCTCCAACCACAATTTCAAATTCCCGAACCCTTTTTGCTGTGCCAACGGAATTTGGGCTGTGTTCAATGGTTTCGGTAGTTGAGAGCTAGTTAGCTGCATGGCAACCTCTGGCGAAATGCCCAGATGGACAGCGCCACGGGGCGCTGTTTTTGCCAATTCCCAGGCAGTATGGATGTCAGAAACGGCCGTTTCTGCTGTCACAATGATGCTGCGTTTACAGGCTGCACCAAACAAATCATGCAGGTCTGCTTTCATGTGTGTCACGTGGGGGCGGATGGTGGAGTCGATAACGGCCGTAATTGCCAGCATTGGAGACCGTTCCAGCGTGGCACTGGCCGCCATTGCCACCAAATTAACAGCCCCAGGACCAACAGTCGATAAGCAGACACCCGGCTGATCGGTGAGCTGCCCAGTAACATCTGCGGCAAAACCAGCAGCCGCTTCGTGGTGTACCAGTACAAACTCAATTCCTGCCTGCCGGATGGCTTCCACAACAGGCACATTTTCACCTCCTGGCAGCCCAAAAATATGTGTAATGCCCTGATCGCTCAGAAAGTTGGCAAGATAGCTGGCTACAGTTGTCATGGGATTTCCTCCAGGAAACGGCCGTTTAATAAAGGTTACAAGAACTTGCATGTAAACGACAATTCTACTATTGCAAAATTTTACAATTTCCGCAGCAACTTTCAAAAGGCGTATTGGCTTTTAGCATTTAGTACTTTATAACAAAAGTTTCTTCAATTTCCCCGGAAACTTTCGTATGGGATGTTAGTCTGGTAAGTAGTTTCCGGGGAAATGTGCATTAGTTATGTTGCAAACTATTTAGTTTCCGGTGAAATGGACAGCACAATTCTAATTCGCAGGAATTAATTTGACATTTATAAAATAATATATTATTAATTAATTAGATAAATTTCAAAATAAAATAGTTTTTAGCAAAAAGTTTTATCGAATTGAATTGAGGGTAATTGCCGTTATGGAAGAATATAAACAAATATTTTTAACATCTGATTCGTCTGCAGCAGAGAAAATTTCACAAGCATTTGATTATGTGACGAGCAAGATAATCGTTTATTCAGAACAAGAAATTGAGCTGTTGAAGGCAATGAATGATCGCGAGATGTTAATCAAAGAGCAAATCAAATTGAGCACGGTTAAGCATTGTCGCTCCATTTTTTCCGATGCATACCAACAAGCAACAGGCAGGAAGGCGTGGGATGAGTAAATCAACCGGTGAAATGAACTTAGAGGAGCGGGCCAATTTATTCAAAGCATTGGGGCATCCAGCACGGCTGCTAATGCTGAACCTGATAAAACAAAGGCCGAGGCATGGTGAAGAGTTAGCCGCCATTCTTAACTTGAAACCGGCTACTGTTTCACACCACCTATCAAAGTTGGCTGATGTTGGATTATTGACGGCATCCAAGAATCAATATTATCAAATTTACGCGATGGCTGGTGAATTTTTGACCCGGCCTTTGGGTGAAATTGTGCAGCTATCCCAAACTGGTTTAAATGCTGGTGCAGAAACAGATGCATATCGGCAAAAGGTGTTAAAGGCGTTTGTGCGACGTGGAAAGCTGATCAAAATTCCGGCCCAATTGAAAAAGCGGCAGGTGATTTTAGAGGAGATTGTGAAGGAATTTGAGCCAGACCAACGGTACACAGAAAAGGAAGTGAATTTTATCTTATTGGATTTTCACGAGGATGTGGCCACGCTGCGGCGTGGGTTGATTGAGCATAAGTTGATGAAGCGCGAGAAAAGCATTTATTGGCGCACAAATGATGTGAATGATGATTTACGAATTGAAACAAGATGAATTTGAACGAACACGGCCGTTTTTCCATCCCCTAGCCGCCTACTTGCCATTTTGTGCGGCCGTTTTATCTGGCACCCAGCCTGGACGCATTTGGGTAGATGATCCAAAACAGCCCACAGCCGGATTTATGCTGACGCGTGATGTGTGGAGTTATCTTGCTGGGTCTCCGCAAAACGAAGCATTCAACAATGCGCTGCAAAACGCAATTTCCGAGCGAGAAATTGTAGACGAAAAGGCGTTTGGATTGCTGCTGTGTTGTACAGAGGCGTGGGGTGAGGCGTTAACGGCCGTTTTCCCGCACCCACCCACCCCATACAAACGACATCGCTACCTGTGCCATACATTTAACAACCAATGGCAAGATTTGCTGCCAGATGGATTCTCACTACAACAAATTGATCATTCATTAAAAAGTCTGCCAAATTTACCAGAAGATGTGCAATCGGTGATAGACTGTTGTGGCCCTGATGATGACCCCATGCAAAAAGGGTTTGGCTTTGTTGTGTTACGTGAAAATCAGGTAGCGGCACATGTAGTCGTGGATTGTATTGTCAATAGATTGGGCGATGTTGGGCTGGTGACAGAGGAGCCTTTCCGTCGTCGGGGACTTGCCACGGTGGCATCGGCTGCGGCAATTGAGTATGGATTGTCTCATGGCTTAAACACAATCAATTGGGATTGCGATGCTCAAAATGAAGGGTCTATCCGTACTGCCGAGAAACTTGGCTTTCAGCTAGATAGCACACACACCATGTTTTTTGTAAAATTTGTGCAAAATTAGGACTTGACAACGACTAGGGAGTACAGATTACCATTTATGTAATAAAGGAGGCTGTCATGCGTGGTTTAATTGATCGCAAAGGAGAACAATTTGCCTATCTCACTGGCAATGTTTTATACACAATGGAAGGAGAACCTACCGGTCGCATAGAAGGTGACTTTGTGGTGGATTTGGCTGGCAAGCGCGTTTGGCGTGTGGTTGGCGATGGGATTTACACACTAGATGGGATGGAAACAATTGGTTATTTAGGGAGTGAACGTCGCCAATCGTTAGATTGGTAAAATGAATCGTTCTGAATAAAATACATTGATCCTCATGGAAATGACAAGAAGTGTCTAACAAATCTGAAAGGTTAAGTTAAGATATATCTTCATATAGGTAGGTTATTAATAGATTGTTTGGATGCTTTTTTGCATACTTTTGAATGAAAGCTACCCCTTGTGTGAAAATTTGAGGCGTTTCCGACAAAACCAAACGAGAGCATGTTTTTATTGCATGCAATAGCCGAAGGAAATGAAAATGAGGAAAATCAGTGTGTTTTTGTTGTTGATTGCTGTGTTAGCTGCTTTTGTAGTTATCGCACGATCCCAAGAAAGTAAAGCAAGCTCGATCAATGTTGACAAACCCACATATTTGCCAATTGTGACGTCAATTGGGAATTTAACTGTCACTACGACGCCAACGAAAGTGGCAACCGTCAATGCAACCGCAACCGCAACTTCGACCATGACTGCAACCGCAACCGCAACTTCCACCGTGACTGCAAATCCAACTTCGACTTCAACACCTGCTCCTCCCACTAATACGCCATCTCCAACCCCTACAGAGCCAATAGCAACGGCATCATCTCCTACCGGGATTGGCGTTATCGGTGATTCTTCCAGCCATGCATACAAGTGTATTGACCGTGGTGGTCCTGATTCGTATGCTTGGACAGAGGTCGTTAACACCTGGCGCGGCATCGATTTTGCAAATATGTGTAATGGCTATATCGCTGCAAACAGTGGCGACACAACAGAAGCAATTGCGGGGCAAATAACTAAGTTGACTGATCCCATTCAAAACGGAGAAATTGGTAAAGTGATTATCTTTATCGGAGCCAATGACTTGTATCCGATCTGTTATGTGCCATATGAAACAAATTCTCGAAATGGTTTGTATGAAGATATGCTGGCGAACTTAGAGCAAGGTGTCGATGATTTGATTGCATTGGGCATGTCGCCTCAGAATATTTACATGGTTGATCAAGCAGACAGGACCGTAGAACTTGAATGCACGAATGCAGAACAGTTCTCGGGACTTGTTGATGATTTGAATCAAGCGATTAACACAATGGGTAATGCGCGGGGGTTCAACGTTCTCAATGTGCAAAATGCGTTTGACGAATTGGCATCTTATTTTGTGAATCCTGAAAAAGACCTTATGATAAATGGTGTGTTGATTTACAATACAAATTGCGATGAAACGACTTGTTTGTATGTAGAGGACGGCCATTTAAACACAGTTGGTACAAGCATTGTGGCGAATTCACTGTTTGTAGATGTCTTAAATGTATCGCCATTAACGGATGCCGAAATTTTATTAGCGGCCGGTCTCGCAGAGTAGTTTCTTATTCGTAGGTCAAGACGCTGTCTTGACTTGGTATATACCCGGATAAAACAGCGTTTTGTCCTACGAGTTACTGAGGAGAAATTATGCGAATTGGAGCACATATGAGTGCGGCAGGTGGCTTGTTTAAAGCGTTTAAACGGGCTGACGAGGCAGGCTGTGAGTCGATGCTGGTGTTTACAAAGAGTAACCGGCAATGGAAAGCTAAGCCTATCACTGACAAAGATGTAGAAAAGTATCGTCAGGAAGCGGAAAAATATAGCCATATTCAGCCGGTGGCAGTTCATGCCAGTTATTTGATCAACCTGGCCTCGCCGGATGATGCTTTGTGGGAAAAGTCATATCTGGCTTTGCGTGATGAGGTGGAGCGTGCTGCTGCCTTTGATATTCCGTATATCACATTTCATCCTGGCTCGTTTATGAAAAGCGATGTTGAGTCGGGTTTGGAAAGAATAGCACGGGGTTTGCAGCGGTTGGTGGGGGAAACGGCCGTAACCGCCTCCAACACCACCATTTGCATCGAAACAATGGCCGGACAAGGCACAAATCTCGGCGCAGCCTTTGATCACCTGGCATATCTTCTCGAACATGGTGGTCCCAGTGAGCGCCTTGGCGTTTGCTTTGACACTTGCCACGTCTTTGCCGGGGGATACGATTTCCGTACACCGGCAGGATATGCAGACACAATGGCAGAATTTGATCGCGTCGTTGGCCTCGACAATATCAAATGTTTCCACTTCAACGACAGTAAATTTGGTTTAGGTGAACGAAAAGACCGTCATGCACATATTGGGCAGGGCGAAATCGGTCGTGAAGCCTTTGCCAACTTCCTTAATGATCCCCGCTGGGCCAATCATCCTGCCCATCTCGAAACTCCCAAAAAAGAAGAAGACGCAGACGGCAACGAACTTGAGCTGGACCCCATTACTATAAACACATTAACAGCGTTCCGAAAGTCAACCCAAAGCTTATCAACTTCTATCTCGCTGCACACCTCGATTTGGCATCCAATGCCCTTAATTGTCAGCGCGCTTTATTGCTGCCAGTTTCCGACCTTCGGCGCCAGGAAGGCAAAATTCCAC
>QQUD01000856.1 GCA_008501785.1 Chloroflexota bacterium | reverse complement strand
AAGTTAATCAATCACATCCACGAACGAAACGACGTTGCATCAGCCTATCTAAACGCTCAATAATGAAAAATCAAGTTGATACGGATAGAGAGAATACGGAAACACGATAAAATCCGTATTTCTCCCTATCCGTATCAATAATTCACTCAATGTGATAAAGCTTTTTCAGTCGACACGGACTCATTTTCGACCGCATCTGGCAATTCATCCTCAACCAGCCGCACACGCGGATTTAAGAGGCTGCTGGCTGCAATTACCACTTTCACAATCCCCATCACCACAAAAATCAAACCGATACCCCGACCAGCCCCCACACCAATTACCTGCCCCACATTCCCAGACAATGCGCCATCAGCCACCAACATTGGCTCAAAAATTCGGTCTGCCAGAGGGCCAGCTAACAGGTAAGCAAAAGGAGAAGCCGCCTTGCCAATCATTTGCTGCGTGGCAAAGACGCGCCCTTGCACATTCGTTGGCACTTTACTTTGCCAGATGGCTTGATTGGAGCTGTAAATGATGGCAATCGTCAAATGCGCCACAAATACACCAACCGCAATTGTCCAAAAGGATGCGCGAAAGCCAATCAGCACAAAACAAAATCCACTGAGTAGTTCAAAACCAAGCACACCAAAAATGCGTCGTTTGGGTCCGCCCCAACCGCTCATGATTAAGCTGCCAACGAGCATACCGCCACCAGCAATGGAAATAATTGCACCTAGCACATCACTGGTCGTGAAGCTGAGAATCATCGGTGTGATCAGTGCACCGACCATGCCCCATAAGAAATTGAACGCGGCTAAGAAGAGCAGCAAGCCCAACAAACCACGCCGCATGTTGATGTAGGACCAGCCAAAGCGCATCGATTGCCAAAATGTGGCTTCTTTATCGGTGGGTGACACGGCCGTTTTCCCCACCTTAATCACCATCAACGTCCCCACCGCAAACAAAAACGTGACTACATCAATCAAAATAATGCCCGACAGCCCAATCGTCAGCACCAGCACACCCGCCGATAGCGGCACCAAAATGTCAGTCGCTGCCTGTCCCAACTGCACGAGGCCATTGGCGCGGCCAAGCTGCTCTTTGGGAACGAGGAGGGCGGTAACGGCCGTATACGCCGGAAACTGCACCGACCCAAACGCCGAACTCACCGCCACAATCACATAAATGTGCCACAGCGCCAACTGATCCGAAAACAGCAGCCCCGCCAACACCAGCGTGCTTGCGCCTGCGCCCAAATCACTCAAAATCATCAGCTTGCGCCGGTTCCACCGGTCCACAACCACACCCGCCGCCGGCGACAACACCACCTGTGGCAAAATCGCAAACAGCCCAATCAACGCAAAATCAGTGCTAGAGCCAGTCTGCTCAAACACCCACACCCCCAGCGCAAACCGCGTCAACCCCGACCCGACGAGCGACACGACTTGACCAAACCAGAGAATGAGAAACGGCCGTATCCCCTTAAACCCATCAAACCTATTCATTTCAAAAATCCTCATGCAAGGTGCTAATAGCATTGCAAATTGCCGCCGTCCCACCACCGCAGCGGCGCAAACGCCACCGCTACGAGGCGAAAGCCCCTCCGGGGCTAAACTCCTAGCCCCAACGGGGCTTCGCTCTCGTAGCCGGAAGGCTCCAGCCTCCGGCGGGGTCAATCACGCAGTACCACCACCACCTTACTAACCCTCCTCCACAAATCGGTGACTCGCCGACGCATCATAATCCATCCCATAAATCTGCTTCAGCGCCTCAATCTTGGCAATCGACTCCTCATGAAACGGCGACTTCCCCTCAAACGAATGCAGCACAATCCCCTCCAACAAATCACCCAGCGAAATATCAAAATACTCCGCCAACCCCTTCAACACCTTCAACATCCTCTTTTCAATGCGAACCCCCGTTTGCGTCCGCTCAACCTTTATTTTCGACTTATCATGTGTATTTTTTTCAGACATTTCAATCTCCTACATAAAAATCGTCATTCCAAGTAACCAATGCAGTGAAGACCCCAAACAGAATGAGAAAGAACCTCGCCCATGCATGTCATTCCGAAGTCCCCTGAGGAATCCCAACAACCTGTTGCATTCAGGCCGCTGGGATTTCTCGGAAGATACTTCGCAGGGCCTCAGCACAGGCTCTACTAAGAAAGTTGTCATTTCGAACGCAGTCTTCGGAGTGAGAAATCTTGCTTCGAGTCAGTCATTATTCCCTGACCTCAAAGCAAGATTCCTCGGCAGACCTCGGAATGACAATTGCATGACAAGTTTCTTCCCTATTCTGTGCTGGGTCTTCCCGGCATAGGTTACTCGAAATGACATGTCTTGGTTTCTCCTATTGCCAGACAACCCACAAACTATCTTTGTACCAATGTACCAATATAACATTAATCCAAGAAACCTGTCAAACACCTCAAAACAAATGCTACAAATTGGCAAATTCCACGTATAGCTGGTTAAATAATTCGTAAAATTCGTTCATTCGTCCGATTCGGGATTGAGGAGAACATGCAAAAAGAAGTTGACAGTTATCGTTTTATAAGTCGATTGACACGCCGGGTCATGAAGGCCTGGGCTGCCCGAGAAATAGAAATATCTCGCGAAACTCCGTGGACACCGCTGAAAAAGCCGCTTTCAGAATGCCGCGTAGCGCTGCTAAGTACCGCAGGCATCGCACTAAAAGATGACAAGCCGTTTGATCAGGAAGGCGAACGCCAAAATCCGTGGTGGGGTGATCCATCATTACGCACGTTCCCAAACACAACCACCGAAAAAGATGTGAGCATCTACCATTTGCACATCGACCCTAGCTATGCCGAAACGGATATTAACTGCATTTTGCCTCTGCAACGGCTGTCTGAAATGGTCGATGTTGGCGAAATTGGCAGTTCAGCACCCACACACTATTCGATGATGGGCTACATTTTGCAAGCCGATGAGTTGCTCACAAAAACGACACCCGCCATCATCAACCAGCTAAAAGCAGAAAAAGTTGATGTGGTGCTTGCGGTTCCCGTTTGACCGTTTTGCTGCCGGTCCGTTGGACTGGTGCAACGCGAAATTGAAGCTGCCGGATTTACCACCATCACACTGTCACCTATGCCGGAGTTAACAGCATCCGTGAGCGTGCCGCGCATTGCCGCGATTGAATATCCGCTGGGGCGCAATTTGGGGAAACCGGGTGATGTTGCAGGGCAAACGGCCGTTCTCCGCGCCACCTTCCGCGCACTCACCACCATCACCCAACCAGGCACCACCATCCACCTCCCCTTCACCTGGCCCGAACACCCCAAACATGTCCACACCCACCCCGCAGATCCGCCGCCCATCACAAAAGCCATCACAAAACGGCCGTGGCTCTACAAAAAACTAATCTCCGGCGACATACCGCACCATGAATAAATGAATCACGAATAACACGAATGGACGAATGACACGAATAAGAAAAAATCCCTATTCGTAAAATTCGTTTATTCGTCTAATTCGTGATTTTTCTTATAATTCGTGTTCCAAAAATACCCACACCAGATTCCCTTATTTCTTCATTCGTCCTATTCGTCCATTCGTGCCATTCGTGTTCCAAAATTGACCGTGCCAAATTCAAAAAAATTGCATACAATTAGGCCATGAGCCAGTTGCCTATTTTCACCGTTGGTTACGGCACACGCGAGATCGATCAATTCATTGCAGTCCTCAAAGAAAACGAAATTGCCTTCTTGCTAGATGTGCGTTCAAAGCCTTATTCACGCTACAAGCCAGACTTTTCCAAAAAAGAGCTGACCCAACATTTAACCGCGCACGGCATTCGCTACGTGTTTATGGGAGACACGCTCGGCGGGATGCCAGAAGACCCCGCCTGCTATACAAACGGCAAGATTGACTATGAGAAAGTCGCTAAAATGGATTTCTATCAAAAAGGAATCGGCCGTTTACAAACAGCCTACCAGCAGCAGCAGCGCGTGGCCATCATGTGCAGCGAAGGCAAACCCGAAAAATGCCACCGCGCCAAGCTGATCGCTAAAACGTTGGTCGCTGCACAAATCGACGTGCGCCATATTGATGAAAACAACCAACTCATTACGCAACAAGCGGCCATGCTGCGCTTGCACAACGGTCAACCCAGCTTTTTTGACACCCCACCACCACCGCCCCCCGTTGACGATTGGTATCCACCAGATGATTTTGACGATCCGCAGATGCCTGACTGGCAACCAACGGAAGAACCAGGGGACTGGTATTTTGATGAACCGTTTGCAGATGAGTTTGAGCCGGTTGTTGAGGAGATAGTGGCTGCACCGGTTGCGCCATTTACGCCAGACATGACGGCCGTTTCCACCACCCTAAACCAAACATTCGGCTACAACGAATTCCGCCCATTGCAGGAAGAAGTCATCGAGCAAATCTTGCACAAAAAAGACACACTCGCCATCATGCCCACCGGCAGCGGCAAATCCATCTGTTTCCAGATTCCGGCGCTGCTCTTCCCCGGCATGACAGTGGTCGTCTCACCGTTGATTTCGCTGATGGAAGATCAGGTGATGCAGTTAAAAGAGTTGGGGATAACGGCCGTTTACCTCAACAGCACCCTCAGCCTGCCCGACTACCAGCGCACCGTGGCTCAAATTCGCGCTGGTAAAGTAGACCTGCTCTACGCCGCACCCGAAACGCTGGTACGACCCGCCATCTTGTCGCTGCTGGCCCAATGCCCCATCGACTGCTTCACCATCGACGAAGCGCACTGCATCTCCGAATGGGGCCACGATTTCCGTCCCGAATACCGGCAGTTAACAGACGTGCGCCGCCGCTTGCCCCACGCCGTTTGCCTCGCCGTCACCGCCACCGCCACCGACCGCGTCCGCCACGACATCAAAACCACACTGGGCATCGCCGACGCCGACGAATTTATCGCCAGCTTTGACCGCGAAAACCTGTATTTGTCTGTCGCCCCCAAAACGAGCGGATTGGCGCAAGCCCACCAATTTTTAGCAGAACATCGCGGCGAATCGGGCATCATTTACTGCGCCAAGCGCAGTCAGGTCGATAATTTGACCCAAAATTTAGCCGCCAATGGCTGGCCGGTGCTGCCCTATCACGCCGGTCTCGATGACCAGGTGCGCCGCCAAAACCAGCGCCGCTTCTCTTATGAAGAGGGCATTGTGATTGTGGCCACGATTGCCTTTGGCATGGGCATCAACAAATCAAACGTGCGCTTCATTTTGCACCACGACTTGCCCAAAAATGTGGAAAGCTATTACCAGCAAATCGGCCGTGCTGGCCGTGACGGCTTACGCGCCGACTGTTTGCTCCTGTTCAGCTACGGCGACGTCGGAACCATCACCTATTTCATCCAGCAGCAAGCGCAAAAGCAGCAAATCGGGGCCAGGGCCAGACTCGAGGCAATGCTGGGTTTTGTGGAGGCGGATGGGTGTCGCAGACGGCCGTTACTTAACTACTTCGGCGAAGAATACACCGAAACCAACTGCGAACTATGCGACAACTGCACCGCATCAGAAGCCGAATTAACAGATGTAACCGAACCCGCGCAAAAGTTCCTCTCCTGCGTCTACCGCACCCGGCAAATTTTTGGCATGAACCACATCATCGATGTGCTGCGCGGCTCGCAGTCGAAAAAGGTGGTGGGCAAAGGACATAATCGCCTCACAACCTATAACATCGGCACCGAATTCTCGAAAAAGGAGTGGCAATATCTGGCGCGGCAGTTCATTCAAAAGGGACTGCTCACGCAGGACATGGACCACGGCAGCTTGCAGCTTACGGATAATGGCTGGGCGGTGTTGAAGGATGGGGAAAAGGTGTTGGGGACGTTGCCGGAACGGGAAACGGCCGTTTCACCCAGCATCACCCCCGCCCCCACCGACCACGACCGCACCCTGTTCGACCTCCTGCGCCGCAAGCGCACCGAATTGGCAACCGCTGCCAACGTACCACCCTACGTCATCTTCTCAGACCGTTCACTGGTAGACATGGCCGCCTTTTTCCCGCAAACACGCGCCAGCTTTTCCCAAATGTACGGCGTCGGCGCGGCCAAGCTAGAAAAATATGCAGACGAGTTTTTGCCAATTATAGAAACATATTGCATCGAACATGGAATCGCCGAGAAACCAAAAGCTGGTGTTTCCAAACCCATCACCCCCCGTCTCAAAACCGGTCTCGGCAACCGCACCGAAGAGGTCATCTTCCTTTACAACGAAGGCCACTCAGTTCCCGACATCATGCAGCAATATAACGTCAAACAAAGCACAGTGATCAATCATTTGTGGAAGGGTGTGGTGGCAGAACGCGAATTACGCCCCAGCAACCTTCTCCAACTAACCAACCTAACCAACGAACAACACCAACAAGCGTTCGCCGCCTTCACCGAACACGGCACCGACCGCCTGCGCCCCATCTTCGACGCCCTCAACGAAACTGTCAACTTCGACGAGTTGCACGTCCTGCGCCTGCACTTCATTCTCAAAACAAGCAACTAGCAAAAAGGACAACTGTTCTTATGTTTACAATACATGGGCAAGCATAAAAAGATACCGTTATGAGAAGTGAAGTTTAAAAACTTGTTCTGTTTAATAGTGTTTTTCGAGTTATGCTTTTGCTTCGTCCCAATTAATTCCTTATTAGAATCAAATAATTAGCTGCCACTCTTGTTGACATTAACAAAAGATACTATAGAGTTTGAACGTGTTTTGGCTTGTATCTTGGAGGTTGGTTTTGTGTTCTTTATTTGTGTTATTATCCGCAGAGCCTAATTTAGGCTTGCGCTATTTTCCAAAAGTTTCTTCAAAGAACTGAATTTCGAATTTTCAGTCTAATGTTTCCCCTTGTAAGCTTGCCCGAACATCATACTCAAACGTCCAAACCACCCTGAATTCGCTTACCCGAAATTGGGAGGGTCTGGTTTAAAAATTACATATATAGAGGTTTACATGAATATGCGCATTATTTTGAAAAATATATTTTTCCTTTGCCTAATTGGAATGATCACAATACCTGCTCAGTCACAAGCACCTCAGAACCTTAATAATAACACTTTTGAAATTGTCTCAGTTTCTTCTGATGGAACTAGGGGAAATCATAATTCTGAGGATGTGGTAATTTCCCCTGATGGTCGATATGTTGCATTTGAATCAATGGCAAGCAACCTGGTACCAAACGACACGAATGGGGCAAGGGATATATTTTTCCATGATCGGCAAACTGGACAAACAGAAATCATTTCGAACGCATATGATGGTTCTCCAGGAAATGGACAAAGTTGGATTCATGAGGACGACAATCAAGCTATATCTAGTGATGGTCGCTATATAGTCTTTTATTCAGCTGACCCTAATCTAGTGCCTAATGATACAAATGGAAACATAGACACTTTTGTTCACGACCGACAAACTGGACAGAATGAATTGATTTCAGTTGCTTCTGATGGATCTTCATGTCCATTTTATCCGGTTATTTCAGCTAACGGACGTTACGTTGCATGCTCAGGAGTTTCAAATCCCAACTATTACTCAGATGTAATCGTTTACGACCTTCAAACAAAACAAACAGAAGTACCCTCTCTTGCATATGACGGAAGTTGGGGAACAGCTACTGCAAGTGAGCCTTCTATTTCTGCTGACGGACGCTATGTTGCATTCCGCTCTGGTCGCTTGCTCCCGGATGATACTGTCGGCCATGTTTACGTTCGTGATCGCCAAACTGGACAACTCGAGCGAGTCTCAGTTGCATCTGATGGTAGTCAGCCAAACAGAGGCGCAGCTAATCCGGTTATCTCTGCAAACGGCCAATTTGTAGCGTTCCTATCTTGGGCTTCGGACCTCGTTCCAGAGACTACTAATTTTACGCAATCACTTTATGTCCACAACCGGCAAACAAAGCAAACAGAATTAGTCTCTATCAGCTACGACGGAAGTCAAGGAAACGATATAGCTTCCTCACACAGAATCTCTGCTGATGGCCGATACATTACATTTCAATCCTCAGCTACCAATTTAGTACCAGATAACTTAGGAGGGGGAGTATATAATTTTGTCCGAGATTTACAAACTGGTACAACCACAAGGCTTATAGTGCCCAACAATCAAAGCTTAGGAAGCACTTTAACCATATCTGCAGATGGGACCTATCTAGCCTTTCAATCATTCCCTTCACGTTTAATTCCAGGGGATAATGATAGGCTAATACAAGTTTTTGTCTATGATTGGCAAGGTATATTCAATAATAATGATGACTGGGAGATTTTCCTACCAATTATCATTAAATAACCCTTGCCCCCTCCCCCGCTCTGGCCCGTCTTCGGACCGCGCCGTTTTCCTTCTCGGTCTCCAGACCGCTTCTTCGCCTATTGATTGAAGTTATTTGGTGATAGAGGGAGAAATTGTCAATAGCTAATTGTCAATTGTCAATGAGAAACGGCCGTTTCCCCCACCATCCATCATGCTCCAAGACTAAGCTAATCCAAAGCAACCTTATCCGCCAACTATTTGCGGCAAAGTCGCGAGACGAGTAAGCTCGTCACAGACAAACTTTTAGAGGCAATATCAACATGATCATCAACTTGATCACAATATACAAAAACTTCTATCGTCGACTTTTGCGGAACCAGCTGGGAATAGTCTTGATTCCGATCACTATTTTGCTCCTGATTGGCACATTTGGATATGCCTATTTGGAAGGCTGGTCGCTGCTCGATGCGCTTTATGCCACCATCATTACAGTTACCACCGTTGGCTACGGCGATCTATCACCGCAAACACCAGGCGGACGCATTTTTGCCATCTTTTTTGCACTCAGCGCAATTGGGATGGCAAGCTATGCGATTTCAACATTGGCCGCCCGGGTCATCGAATGGGAACGTACCCGTGTTGAGCGGACGACATTGGAGAAACGAATGCGAACTATTGAGAACCTACAAGATCACGTCATTATTTGTGGTGCAAGTAATATTGGCCGAATTTCTGGTTTCTACTTCTCACGCGCACGACAAGATTTCATCATCATTGAAGCCGACGAAGATCGTTTGCGCCGCGCCCTGCTCTACTTAGATGTCGAATATTTGCGCAAGAAATTTGGCGGCTACTACGATATTGCCAATGCCGTAGACGTCACCGAAGATGAACAACTTTCGCTGGAAAAGTTGGCCGAAAAGATAGACATCCCTTATCTACTGGCGGAACCAACTGAAGATAGCAGCCTGATTGCTGCTGGCATTGGCCGCGCCAAAGGAGTTGTCGCCTCACTAGACAGCGATGAACGCAATTTGTTTACCGTCGTCAGCGCACGCGCCCTATCCCAGCGGTTGAACAACATCAAACTGCGCATCATTGCCACCGTCCTTGATGACAAAAATGGGACAAAACTGCAAGTTGCCGGGGCTGACCAGCTTGTGATGCCCGAAAAGGGAAGTGGGCAGCAAATCCAAATGTCGATGATGAATCCGCGATTGGCCGATTTCGCCCTGCGCACATCTGTCAAAGGTACGGCGGGTTATGCGCTGCAACAGTTGAAAAACGATCCCGCTGCAAGCTGGATTAACCAAACTGTTTCCAATTTGTCGGCTGAAAAAAAGCTGGTTGTGCTGGCAATTTGGCGCGATGGTGACTATCTTTATTCGCCATCTTCTGACACCCAATTACAAGCTGAGGATGAGCTAATCGTATTTGCCGCCAGCCAGGATCGGAATATTTTTGGGCAAATTAGTCAATCCCTCACAAAGTAGAATATTGATAGAATCCGGAGTGGAGGCTTTAGCCGGAACGTTCCGGCTAAAGCCTCCACTCCGACAGTTTTCTCAAACAATTCTAGACTTCTAGCAGCAATTGTATCTGACCAGTAGAGCCATCTACCGAAATGCGCTGTCCCGTTTGCAGGCGGGTCGTGGCTTGATGCACACCAACCACAGCCGGAATGCCATATTCTCGCGCCACAATTGCGCCATGCGTCATTAAGCCACCTACTTCCATCACCAGGCCACCAGCCGCCAGAAACAGCGGCGTCCACGCTGGGTCTGTGCCGGGGCAAACGAGGATTTCGCCAGGAGCCAGGTTCGCTTGCTGTGGATCGAGCACAACCCGCACCGTACCTTCCACCACGCCCGGTGAAACAGGGCTGCCACGCAGCACCCCATCTTCATCATCCACAGCAGACAACCCTTCATAAAAAGTTCGTCCATCGCTCAACAGCAGCCGTGGCAGCTGGTTGCGCAACAGTTCCCGGTCATAATTCGCTCGCCGTTCAGCGATTAAAGGTCGCCAATCGTTTTGTGGATTTTCAGCCAACGCTTCTAATTCTTTCAGATAGAGATAAAACAAATCATCTGGTTGGTCAATCACGCCAGACGCAACAAGCTGTGCGCCGCTGTTTAGCAAACCCTCCCGCATAATGCCCATTTTTTGGATGATGTGGAATTTTGGGGATTCACGCAAACCTGCCAGCGCACGCATCCGCTTTGTTAATTTGCGCACAAGTTTGACTTTTAGTTTGCCCGCAAATGTTTTAGAAACGGCCGTTTCCAACCCCACCCTCGCCACTTCAGCCGACTGTTCACCCCGCTTAAAAACAACATCCGGCGCAAGTACGGCATCTTCAATCTGTAGATAACTCTGTAACACCTGCATGATGTGCGTCGGTTCTTCGCACCAACGAGGGCGGCCAATGTCAATTTCACCCAGGCCGCGCATGCCATAGCAGGTGAGGAAGGTGGAAACGGCCGTTTGCGCCACACCTACCAACTTGCCATCCATATAATCTGCTGCCAGTTGGTTAGCTGTGTTGTCTTGCATTAGTCGCAAAGCTGCGCCATCCGCTCGAATCGTCTGCGCCGTTTGCCACAACGCCAAATCCATTTCTGTGGTCACATTGTGCGGCAGACCACGCGTCATTTCCAGCGCCAATTGGCTGCTCCCAGTCAGGTGGTTTGAAACACGCGTCAATAAGAACAAAGGAATCAAACCACCAGCTGCCCCCGTCGCAATTTCAGGAACCGCAAACACAAAGCCGTTCCTAATTTCTCGGAACAAGTTAATATGATGGGCCAATTGAGACGTTCCCGGTGGGATGGCGTCGCTTACTGCCTGGAGTCGGGCAATTTCCTGATCACTGAATCGCTCAATTTGTTTAGCGGCCGTTTCCACATGACGCCAATGCCGAAACAATCGCCGATAAAATGGAACCATAAATTTCACAATTCGACGAAACGTGCTCAGTCGCAGGCGTCCCGTGCCCATACCCAATTTCGGGTCATTCTTGAGTGTTTCCAAAACAGGTACAATCGTCGGATCAATGGCGGAGAAAAATCGTGGAGCCATTTTTTGCCCAATGGGGTGCCGCAACAACGGAGTCATATTGCCCCACAATCGTTCCCCAGCAATTTTGATAACGCCCTGTGTTTCATACGTCATGTCAAAACCCAACAAACTGGCCCCACCCGCAAATATCAGCCGAATCGCATCCTGGCCCAGTGGGGTCATTGGCTCCATAATGCCCTGGACAGATGCAAACGAAAACAAGACATGTACCGGATCGGCTGGCACGTCATCTGGCAGTGGATGGAGTGATGTAATCGGGCGAGATTGCAGTAGATAAAGCTGCCCGTTAGCCCACGCCCATTCAATGTCTTGCGGAAAATTATAGTCAGCAGCAACTTGTTTCCCAAGCTGTGCCAGGGCTAAAATTTGTGCATCGGGAAGGGCTTGTTGGGTAGAAACATCGGCACTGAACGCAGTGGAAACGGCCGTTTTCTCTTCCACCACGCCACCGCCATCCACACCACGAATCACCAGCCCCTTAGCTCCCAACTGCTTGCTCACAATCACATCTTGCGCCACATCAACCACATAATGATCCGGCTCAACCAACCCACTCACCAGCGCTTCCCCCAATCCCAGCGTTGCATCAATCACAATTTCTGAGCGCAGGCCAGTCAGCGGATTTGCCGTAAACATCACACCCGATGCTTCCGACTGCACCATCTGCTGCACCACCACCGATAACGCCACATCTGCATGTGAAATACTGTTTCGCTGCCGGTAACCAATCGCTCGCGCCGTCCACAGGCTGCTCCAACAGTTCACCACAGCTTCCAATAACGCGTCTTGGCCCACCACATTCAAAAATGTGTCTTGCTGACCCGCAAAAGACATGTCAGGCAAATCTTCAGCCGTTGCCGATGAGCGCACAGCAACGGGGGCATTGTTGAATGAACGATAGGTTTCATGCAGTTGTGTGGCTATGTCGTCGGGAATGGTTCCATCTGCAAACCAGCTGCGAATGTCGGTGGATGCTTGTTGTAGAACGCCTGCATTGAGCGCCGCAGAAGTGGCCGTTTCCCCTTCCGACATATCCCCCAACCGCTCCAAAATCCGTTCACCCAACCCATTCGCCGCCACAAACGCCCGATACGCATCCGTTGTCACCAAAAACCCGCCCGGAACCGGAAATCCGGCATTCGCCAGCCGTGCCAGATTCGCCCCCTTCCCACCAACCAACTCTAGCCCAGCATCTTGCGTATCCAAAGACAATATCCACAACTTGTTCACCATTTCATACCCCATACTCATTAAGGTACATTGCACTTTCCGTTAGCTAAATTATGTCGATGACCCAGGGTTTTTCAGTAGTCGTGTTTTCATTGTCATTCCTGCGCAGGCAGGAATCCATCCTTGTCGAGTGCGAAGATGGATTCCCGCCTGCGCGGGAATGACAGCCTGACTACTGAAAAACCGTGGCCGATGACCAATATTCATTGGCAAGTGCCAATGAGGCTGCTATTATAGCAAACAAATTTTTCGGGTTATTATGCATGGTTCCTGAAAAATGTTAGGCGTCATTGCAAGTATCGGGAGCAGGTTACTTCGAAACGTTAACATCGATTCCGGGGATGGATCACGTTCTTACCAGCCTCTCGTTGCGTGAGATTAAAACAAAAACGGCCGTTTCGTTCTCGTTCAAAATGGAGTTTCACATGAAAGCAATTGGTTCGCTATTGGTTCTAGCTCTCGTAGTTTTGTTGGGCGTGCTGTTGGGAATAGCCATCATCTTAGCCTGGTCGCTTGGAATTGGCTGGTTGCTGATGCAAATCGTGCCTTTGACCTGGTTTGAATCGGCGCTGCTGACTATGCTCGCTTCTATCACAATGGCCTACATTGGATGGCGATTGTTACAGTTGCCGCCGCCTTTGCAAACACAGTTCGATGAAAACAGCCTGTTATTTGAGACCCCAATCCCAATAAAGCGGTTTAAAGAAAGCGAGAATGACCAAAGGGCTGAAGTATGGTTTCGTCATGAGATTGCTAACGATCTCTATTGGGAATTTGAGGAGACGCCTGGTGTCTCAGACACGATGGGTGACACTGAAATGAAAGAACTGGCCGTTCGGATAACCGATATGGTTGTTAATTTGTTGAAGGCGCGGAATAGCAAGGCCCAGCGTGTAAAAATCACAAGAACCCAGTTCAAACAGCACATGGACAAAATCGGACAGCGCCCATACGATGATGACATTTTGGCAGCTGCGGCTCGCGCCGTGAATCAGAGCCTCTCTTTCGATGAGAGATTGGCAAATATTGTGCGCGACAAACGTTGGGATAAAACGGAAATTAATTGGTAAGGGGATCGCTTGTAGGCTACGGTTTCTGTGAATGGGGAGCGTGACTGCTGTTGGCTCCCTTGCACCCCCCACATCTTCTCGTACTTCAATACCAATTTCAAATCAATTCGTTACTTTTTTTGCATAAGTGTCACTTATGAATAACACACCCTATGTAGGGGTGGGGGCCACTCCTCTACTTTGCCAGAGTTTTCAGCTCTAATTGGCCTGGTAGGGTAAGAAAAAGCATTTTAACTTTCAGTTTAGGAACGAGAATTTAATGACTTGTCTATTTAGATTGGTTCAATCTAGGAAGATTGAACCAATCTTGACGTACTTGTTTAAGTCCCATTCCTTAAGGAGAATTTAGTCATGTATGTTGTATTATCCCCATCTCGTCGGGTGGTTGTTGGTTGCCTGCAATTATTCTTGGTAATCATTTATTTGTCATTTGTTGCCCAAGTGATGGCATATGAAGATAGTCCATCCACATCACAACCCATTGCGGAAATCGAAACGGCCGTTTCTTTCCCTACCACCGGCATCATCGCAAACACCATGCAAAACGGAACCACCGGTCACCCCATGCCCAGCAGCCTCACCGTCAACACCTTAACCTTGCCCGTCACTTTGTATGACCAAACAACCGACCCCAACGCGGTCATCATCGAACATCTCAACATTTCGTTGGCCTTTATCGATGGCGAAGTGCAAGTACACGAGTTGTACACGTTTGATTATTTGGAAACGGTCGTTTTCACCGACTCCCCCAACAGCACCATCGCCCACGCCCTCCCCGCCACTGCCACTGACACCACCTTCCAGCGTAATGTCGGCCCTGCCAGTCGCTACATTCCCGCCCCCGATATATTCCAATCTGGCAGCCATTGGTACAACACCCAACCGCTGCGTCCCGGCTCTACCAGCGCAACCCTGCTCGTTTCCTACCGCCTGCCCTACATCGACGCACTCACGCTCACCCATGAGCTGCCCTACGATGTGAAAAACGTCCACTTCTCATTGCCCTACAACGGCGTCACCTTTGCCGCAGATGATTGGCATCAGCTTGCCTCACGCTCAACTGGCGCAGACGGAAGCATCATTCGCAACTACAGTCGCGACAACTTTGCCGCTGGCGACCACCTCACACTCAATCTGAGCGGCACAACACCGCTGCCAGAACCAATGTCTATTTCAACAAATGAAGCAGCCTGGATGTTTAGTGTGGCGGTGCTGTTAACGGCCGTTACCTTCATCATCCGCCTCATCATCATCCGCCGCCGCGCTCAATCTACAGAGATAGAAGAAGCAATCAAAGCAGAAGAAACGCCCACCGATTTAACCAAACGCAGCCGCCAACTCGTCATGGCACTCACCGTGCTCGACGAAGGATACGAAAAGGGCTGGATTGGCGAAGATGCTTACAATCACCGCCGCCACGCCATCAAAACCGAACTTGCCACCATCTGGGAAAAACTTTGCCAATCAGGAACCTCATCCAACACGCCACTTTCCGATCTCTTCCAAATACCAACACCACAGCCAGGAGGCTGACAAAATTGAAAACGGCCGTTTCCCAATGCGAAAATTGCCGTCATTTTTAGTTGAAGGAAACGGCCGTTTATTTTCAATCGTTGGCAAAAATTAGCCTATTGCATGGCTTCTTCATACAGAGCAAAAATCTCTTCGGGGGATAGCGCTTCGTTGTACAACCTTACTTCATCAACAACGCCATAGAACCACCCTGTGTTTCTTCTGGATACCCCAAGTCTAATATCTGGTGCATTTGACGTAAGTGTACCGGTATAAGTACGATTTTTATTCACAGTTATTTGGTTTTCCAAAATTCCATTGACATACAGTTTTAGTATGATTCCATCAAATGTCATGGCCGCATGGTACATATCTCCACTGCCTAGAACAGTATTTGAATTTACATGAATCTCTTCGTAAGCAGAGATATGATCGAAATAATCGTGAAAGCCTGCTGAGAACATAATCTGGCCGTATTCTTCCTGGATCCCTAATCTGAAATTCTCCCTGTCTTTCCATCCATCAACAATAGCTACATATTTGTATCCCTTATCATTTGGAGGAACATAATCTCTGTCGTATCGAACAAAGGCTGATACTGTAATTTCAGCAAAAAAGCTATCTGGAAGATCAATAAAATCATTACTACCATCAAAAAATGCGGCTTCTGCCACTACCCCTTCCACATACTCAATTCCACCAAATTCAAAACCATCATTTCCCTCACCACCCTCATCATTAGCATTTCCATTGAATGGGTAATACGCAACAAAACCATCTGTTGGATCATTTGATGATATTTGTATGTCAGACGGAGTTGGTGTAGATGGAGTTGGTGTAGATGTTGAAGATGGTATTGCCGTAGGCGTATGTGAGTTAGCAATCTGTGTATCAATTTCTATCAACTTAGCCTGTACATCAATGTAATTTGGATCTATTTCAAAAACACCTTCCATTGCCGTCTTTGCCTCTTGCCATCGCTTTATGTTTATATATCCAAGTCCTTTTTGATACAGAAATTCTAGAGATTCGGCAGTCATGGTAGGTATTGCTGCCAAAGTCGCTTTAGTTTCTCTATCTTGAAATTCATTGAATTCCAATAAGCTTTTTATTACGATAGCAACTATGATTGCTGCCATAATAATTATCCAAAAAACAGCTCTTTCAGATAGTTTATTATTTTTTTCGAGGTGCATTTAAGTAACCTATAATCCTTGTCTTTGAATAAGTAACAATCTCCCTAAAGATTTATTAATACGATTTCATGCATATCAATCAACATACACCAATACCAAACTTTTTGAAATATGCTTTTTGTTTTTTGGGAAAGCTCCTTCATTTCACGAAATTTATTGAAAAACCACGATCAACTGTTAACCCTAGAAAAATGGCAGGTCAAACACAACCTGATTATGGATTACGACTTTGTTTTGACACGGCCGTTTCTCAATGCTAAATTTCCACATTATTGTGACAGGAGGAAACGGCCGTTATGACCAACAGATTCGACATTCTCTTTCAACCCGTACAAATTGGCCCCGTTGTGGCTCCCAATCGCTTTTTTCAAGTACCCCACTGCAACGGCATGGGCTACCGGATGCCCCGCGCACTGGCCCGCATGCGTGAAATCAAGGCTGAAGGCGGCTGGGGTGTGGTCTGCACCGAAGAAGTTGAGATTCACCACAGCACCGATCTGGCTCCCAGCATCGAGGGGCGGCTGTGGGATGATGCCGACATTCCCGCGCTGGCACTAATGGCAGATGCGGTGCACAAGCACGGTGCGTTGGCCGGTATCGAATTGACTTATGGTGGACACAATGCGTTCAACTACTTTTCTCGGGTTCCTAGTCTGAATCCGAGTTCAGTTGGTCTATCCGGCTACCACCCCGGCCAAACGCGACGCCTCGACAAAGAAGATTTGCGCAACGTTCGCCGCTGGCATCGCAATGCGGCAATTCGTGCCAAACAAGCCGGGTTTGACATCATTTATTGTTATGCAGGCCATAATTTGGCGTTGGCAATGCACCTGCTGGCACAACGCTACAACGATCGCACTGATGAATATGGCGGCAGTTTAGAAAATCGCGTCCGCTTTTTCCGTGAAATCATTGAAGATACCAAAGATGCCGTCGGCGACACCTGCGCCGTTGCCGTGCGGTTGGCTGTGGATGAACTGCTAGGCGAACAAGGCATCACCAGCCATGAAGAGGGCAAAGAAATCGTGGAAATGCTGGCAGAACTGCCTGATTTGTGGGATGTGAACGTCAGCGATTGGCGCAATGATTCAGCAACGTCGCGATTTGAAAAGGAAGGGTATCAGGAGCCGTACATCCGGTTTGTCAAAAGCGTGACGAGTAAGCCGGTGGTGGGCGTGAGTCGCTATACGTCGGCCGATGCGATGGTAACGGCCGTAACCCAAAACATCGTCGATCTCATCGGCTCGGCCCGTCCCTCCATTGCCGACCCCTTCCTGCCCCGCAAAATCAAAGAAGAGCGCTTCGAAGACATACGCGAATGCATTGGCTGCAATATTTGCGTCAGTGCCGACAATTTGGGCATCCCGATTCGCTGCACCCAAAATCCAACGATGGGCGAAGAGTGGCGACGCAATTGGCATCCCGAACGGCTTGCGCCGCGAACAAGCGAACAGCAAGTGCTAGTCGTTGGTGGTGGCCCGGCTGGGTTGGAATGTGCGCGGACGTTGGGCGAACGTGGCTACCAGGTAGAACTGGTAGAAATGCGACAAGAACTCGGTGGGCGTGTTTTGCGCGAATCGGCGCTGCCCGGATTGCAGGAATGGCGGCGCGTGATCGAATGGCGGCTGATGCAAATCGAGAAGCTGCCCAATGTGTCGCTCTACCCTGGTAGCCCCATGACGGCCGAGGACATTCTGGAAGCAGGCATTCCTAATGTGATGATTGCCACTGGCGCGGCGTGGCGGGGCGATGGCCTGGGGCGCACCATTCGCCAACCGATTCCCGGTTTCAATTTGCCGCATGTATTAACGCCAGATGACGTGATGAACGGCTACTTCGGCAATGCTCAGCACAAGCGTTTCCCCACCGGCCACATCTTGCTTTACGACGACGATCATTACTACATGGGCAGCGTCTTGGCTGAACGGCTGGTGCAGCAAGGGTGCCAGGTCAGCTACGTAACGCCTGCGCCGCTGGTCGCTTACTGGTCGCAGTACACGCTGGAGCAGGATCGCATTCAAGCAAGGCTGATGAAGCTGGGGGTGAAGTTGTGTACACAGCACGTGTTGACGCGCATTTTGGAAAATGCGGCTACGGTGGGACACACAATTTCGGGTAATAAAATACAGTTTTCTGTGGATGGGGTGTTGTTGGTAACAGACCGGGTGCCGAATGATGAGATGTATCAACAGCTCAAGCCAGCGTTAGCAGATAGCAAACTCAACTCCCTGCGCGTCATTGGCGACGCCCAAGCACCACACATCATTTCACAAGCCATATTCTCCGGTCATCTCGCCGCGCAAGAATTTGAAACGCCACACCCAGACAGCACACCGTTCCAGGTTGAACGTGTAGCAGTGTAATGAATGTGATACTAGTACCGTAACTTTCTAAAAATGTAGGGCGATTTGATAAATCGCCACTCTGGGCGAATTGCCAATTCACCCTACAAAATCATAAAGTTGAGGTACTAGTACCGTAACTTTCTAAAAATGTAGGGCGATTTGATAAATCGCCACTCTGGGCGAATTGCCAATTCACCCTACAAAATCATAAAGTTGAGGTACTAGTACCGTAACTTTCTAAAAATGTAGGGCGATTTGATAAATCGCCACTCTGGGCGAATTGCCAATTCACCCTACAAAATCATAAAGTTGAGGTACTAGTCTCCAGAGCGATTGCATGACATCAGTAATTAATTAAATCCTGTTTTATATATCGACTAAGTTGCCACCAGCAATTGTCATTCCAACGCAGCACTAAGAAGTATAAATGCCGTTTTGTCCAACGATTTTCAGGTTGAAATGATATGAGCGCGAGATACCATTTAATCAAGGCGGCAACTAGATTTATTTATGGAGATTTTAGCAGCCTATGCGTATTGTTAATCCTACCGGAGTATCTTTGGTTTCTCATCAAGGCAATTCGTTGTTATTCACCGGGAAACAGGGTGAACAGTTTCAAATCAGCGTCTTGGCGGATGACTGCATTCGCGTACAGCATCGCCCAGAGAACCAGTCACGTCTAAACCGCACCTGGATAATTGTGGGGAAAGATGGTGATATGCCTCGAAGTGGCCGTTCTCGAGACGATCTGTCGCCGTTTGCCTTGCCTCCATTTGAGATGGACACCACTGACGACAGGGTAAGCATTAAAACCAATGATTTACAGCTTCAAATTGCTTTAGGTGATTTTCATATTACTTGGTCAAATGAAGAGAACCAGGTTTTTGCTGCCGATTTGCAAAGTCGGGCTTATCCATATGATCATCATAATAATGATGTTTATCATTACATGGAGCGTCGCCCTGATGAGCATTACTTTGGCTTTGGAGAACGTTCTGGCCTGTTGGATAAAAAAGGGCGGCGAATGCGTATGTTCAACGTTGACGCAATGGGCTACAATGCCGAAAGTAGTGACCCGCTCTACAAACATTTCCCTTTTTATATCACTTTGGTTCCGGAACTCAATATCGCCTACGGCTTGCTCTATGATAATCTCTCGACCACGACCTTCGATATGGGCTGTGAAATAGATAACTATTACAACCCGTTTCGCTACTATCAGGCCGAAGATGGCGATATTGACTACTACATGATTTACGGCCCTACGGTTGCGGATGTGGTGCAAAAGCTGTCAAAACTTACCGGTCGGATGATTCTGCCCCCGCGCTGGTCGCTGGGGTATGTAGCTTCTGCCTGGTCGCCTACCGAAATGCCCGATGCCCAGCAACAGTTGAAGAAGCTGGTTGATGACCATGCCGCCCACGATATACCCTGCTCAGTGTACCAAATGTCATCCGGATACACCGTCATGGAGAGTGAACGCACACAATCTGGCATCGACGTACGAAATGATCAACGCTTTGTCTTTAATTGGAACAAAAGCCGGGTCCCTAATCCGCAGGCAATGAGTAACTACTTTCATCAAGCCGGGATCAAGGTGGCAGCGAATATTAAGCCTGCTTTGTTAACCTCACACCCTCAATTCAATGATGTAAAATTGTTCAATGGATTCATTCAATCAACAGAAACTAATGAACCAGAACTCAACATATTTTGGGGTGGTGAAGGGGCTTTTCTTGATTTTACGAATCCAGCTACTTTTGACTGGTGGAAAATGCAGGTGGGGGAAAATTTACTTGCCAAGGGTATTGATATAACCTGGAATGACAACAATGAGTATACGTTGTGGAATGATGATGCTCGTTGTCATGGATTTGGGGAGACGATACGGGCGGGCTTAATACGCCCCCTGTTTTCCTTGTTGATGAGTCAATCTTCTTATGAGGCTCAACAGGAATTTTTGCCTGATGAACGGCCGTTTCTCATCTGTCGCTCCGGTTGCATAGGCATTCAGCGTTTTGCACAAACATGGTCGGGTGACAACGAAACATCGTGGCACACGCTGCGCTACAACATACCGATGGGGTTAGGGATGAGCCTTTCAAATGCCCCTAATACCGGACACGATGTAGGCGGATTGGTGGGGCCCATGCCTGGTCCAGAACTGTTGGTGCGTTGGGTACAAAACGGCATCTTTCATCCTCGTTTTACCATTCATTCGTGGAACGATGACGCCAGCTATACCAATCCGTGGATGTATCCAGAAACTGAAGATTTGCTACGTTCGCTGTTTAAGTTTCGCTACCGGCTTATTCCGTACCTGTACAGCCTCTTTTTTGCAGCGGCTGAATCTGGCATCCCCATCATTCGCCCAATGGTTTACGAGTTTCAGCATGATCCGAACTGTCACACTGAATCGTTTGATTTTATGTGTGGCCCCAATTTGCTCGTTGCGTCCGTGCTAGAGGAAGGAGCGCGGAGCCGTGCGGTTTATCTACCAAAGATTGCACAGGACAATGATGGACAATGGTGCAATTTCCATTCCGGCGAGTGGCACAGCGGTGGGAAAACGATTCAAGTTAACGCGCCGCTAGAGCAAATCCCCCTCTTTGTGCCAGCGGGTGGTTTTTTGCCGTTGGGCAAAGCGATGCGGTATGTTGGCGAACAGCCCGATGACTTGCGCCAGATTTATGTGTTTCCCCATCCTGAACAGGGTCGCGGTTCGTTCACGCTGATCGAGGATGATGGCCTTAGCCTGGATTACCAGCAGGGCGGAGTCACTGAGGTTGTGTTGACGGTAGACTCTCAGCCGGACTCTGTTCATTTGGATATTGCATTTGAACGACAAGGGTTTAAGTTACCATATGAGAAGTTTGAATTCATCCTTCCTGAAGGCGATCATCGCGATGTCACAGCTTCAAACTCCATCATTAAAACTTGGGTGGATGAACAGAACCGGCAGCATGTTGAGGTGGTCGTTAACAGTTGATTGTTGACTGTTGATTGTTGATTGTTAATGGGGAGAGCCATTTCTGTCCGTTGGAGAATAGACAACAACGGTTTTGAGTAAACAACAGATGGGAGGGGGAAAACGGCCGTTTCCCATACACTCTCAATTAGGTACGCCAAAGTTCTTGATATAAAATTTACACATGCCTCAACATCAAGAATTTACCCAAGCAAAACCTTTTTGGGACGCCTTGGACACTGTCCAAATATGTCGCAACAGCATTATTCATCACATAGATTTATCCCAAACCAACGCATATAACCTGACCTTCATCGACTGCACCTTTATCAATGTAAATTTCACAGACGCAGATTTAGAAGGATTAACCTGTACGTCAACATCCTTTAAAAACTGTGATTTCTTAGATGCAAATTTAACAGACGCCACCTTTGACAATTGTGCATTTTTTGATGCAGACACATCCACCGGCTGCCGTTTTTTGCGAGCCAATCTAACCCACGCCTCATTCAAAAATTGCGACATTTCTAGCTGCAACTTTGAAGGAGCCAAGCTCACCCGCCTGCTGCTGCAAGAGTCAAAAGCAATGGGTACCCAATTTTTTAGAGCAAACATGAATCACTCTGCCCGCATCGTCAAATCCGATTTGCGGTACGCCGACTTACGCGGTGCCAAATTAGCAAAATGTGAGGTCAGCGAAAATGATTTCACCTGGGCCAAACTTGATGAGGCCGATTTTCAAGAAGCTAATTTGATGGGGAGCCGTCTCAACGGTGCCACAGTACGCTACACTAAATTTGCTCAAGCCGATTTACGCGGTGCCGATATTTCCTCATTTGATTTGCGTACAATGGATTTGCAAGGAATCAAAATTTGGGCCAGCCAAATGGAAACGTTGATTAAAAACTGCGAAATTATTGTGTTCCCTGATAATCGTTGATCCCCCTCCCCCAATTGTACCGATCTCCCTGCAATGGGAGCATTGTTGTCTTCCCCAATGCCATTTTTGTCTGCACAACTTGCACAACGGCCGTTTCCCACCAACTCAGCATCTCCACAATCGCTTGGATGGAAACGGCCGTTAATTGTTGATTGTTATGTTTAATTGTTGATCCATCTGGAGCGGAAGCCCCTCCCTAATACCAATCATGTGTTCATGTGGCGCAAATTGCCACTGGGCATTATAACGTCCCTTGATAACCTGATTGGTATAATATCCCTCACACAAAGAAGCTAATTTATACAATGACAATGGTCACATAATTATTGGATCATTATCAGTAGACATTCGATTGTGAAATAATGCACAATATGCCAGATTGTGAAATTTTGCACAATAGGGGAG
>QQUD01000954.1 GCA_008501785.1 Chloroflexota bacterium | reverse complement strand
TTTATCTTAGACAAAGGAGGCAGCATTTCTGGATTCGTTTATGAAGCCGATGGCGTGACGCCTGTAGTAGATGCTTCAGTTAGTGCAATTAATACGAATGAAAGAGGTGAGTGGCTTGGAGATAATACAATGACACGTGTCGATGGTAGTTACACCATTGATCATCTGGTTCCTTATGATTATTGGGTTAGTGTGAGTAAAAACGGTTTTGGTTATCAATTATACGATGGAAAATTTTTCGAAGGGGAGAAAGATTTTGTTTCGGTTGTTGCTGGCGAGAATAATTCAGATATCAACTTTATATTGCAACCTGGTGGATTGCTGCAGATTCGTTACATTGATGAAGAAAATGGAGAAAAAATTCAACAGCACATCGAAGTTTTTGTGCAAGATGCGTTTACGCAGGATAGGGTTACTGTCGCTCCAGTAGAGCTGTGGTTAAATCCAGGAGTTTATAAAATTAATCTAGGACAAGGTCATCCCTATTTACCCGAATGGTATGAAAACGCTGAAAGTTATGAAACAGCGACACCAATAGAAATAATAGCTGGCGAAACAACAAGTGTTGAGATGATCCTTACGCCCATTGGAACGATTACCGGTGTGGTTTATGACCAGGATGGGGAAACACCATTGGCCGATGTTTCGGTTTTTGCTTTTCCTATTAGTGATGATTATCCGGGTGCGGGTGCAAATACAGATGAAAACGGCCGTTACACTATCGAAGGCCTTGCATCAGGCTCTTACCGGGTGGCTGCTTCACTCACTGGTTATCAAACCTTGTACTTTGGTGACGCAGTAGAAGAAGCCACAGCAACCCTTGTCACTGTCAACGCCCCCGATCAAACATCTGATATCGACATCATTCTCACGCCTGAATAGCTGGGCAGCTATTGAAAATTGGCAAACGGCCGTTTCTCCCTAACATTATCCTTCACAACTGAAAATAAGATGCTATACGATCAAGCATCCGTTGTCCAGCAAAAATTTAACTAAACTTTAGCTGCATACACACGTTAATTTTTGGATAACAAAGTATCTTAGGAAAGAAATCCTAACATAGGCGATGAAAATTTCTAGTATTTTGGAAGAAAAGATGCTTATATAGAAGGTGCATACATGATTTTGTGTTTCTAAAATGACGCGCTTGCCCAAAGTAACATCTATTCAAAACTTTTTGAAACAGCACGTTTATTTCTTGTTGAAAACGTAAAGGTTTTTCGCAATGGACGAAATAAAAGCGTTTAAAATACAGCTCCAGACGGCTACTCTTCAAGAAAAGCCTGCCATTCTCAATCAATTAGCTAAACTACTTTATCGAAATGATTCAGAGCGAGCTAGATCGTATGCTGAACAGTCAATGAAGTTAGCGAAAGTTGAAGGATTAGCCAAGGATGAAGCTGTCGCACACAAGTTGATTGGCATCATTCACTCTGTAGAGGGAAATCAAAGCGCTGCTTTGGATTGGTTGCAGCAGGCAATTAAAATGATGGAAGCTGGCAGTTTTACCAAAGAACTTGTAACAGCGAAATCGAGCCTGGCAATTATTTACTTGCAAATTGGAGATTATCCCCAGGCATTAACGACATTTTTGCAGGCACTCAAAAAAGGTGAGGCAGTAGGAGATGAAGTTGGCATTGCCAAGGTGAACGCCAATATCGGTTTTCTTTATGGCTTGATGAAAGAGTGGGATAAAGCGATTGCATATTATCAAAAAACGATTCCGAATGAAGAAATAACAAATCAAGAATGGCTTGGTTATACTTACTATGGCATGAGTGATGTTTATTTGCGCCAGGGGGATGCGGTGAACGGCTGGATTTATGCCGAGAAATGTCTTGAATTTACGCAATCTGTTGGTGATCGGCATAATGAAGCACGTGCGTATAAGAATTTAGGAGAATCCTTGCGTTTACAGGGGAAATTGGCAGAAGCTCAGGCTGCTTTTTTGCAAGGTATTGAGATTCAAGAATCGCTTAAATCTGATCTACATAATGTTTTCCATTTCCTGGCGATTGGACACCTGTATATTGAAATGCAGCGTTTTGTGGAGGCGGCAGACTATATGAACAAGGCGTTGAATCTAGCCTTGTCATTTGATGAACTCCCTCAAATTATGGACTGCTATGAAGCGTTGATAGCTTTGTATGAAGCGCAAGATGAGTACGCACTGGCATTAAAATATTATCGAAAATATACGGCCGTTAAAGATTCCCTGTTCAATGAAAAGAAACAGCTACAGCTTAGCGAAATGCAAACACAGTTTGATACCGAGCGTAAGGAAAAGGAATCTGAGATATATCAACTGAAGACCGTTGCTCTTGAAAAGGAAATTACCCAACGGCGTCAGGCTGAAGCTGAAGCACTGCGACAATCAGAATATTACCAAGCATTGCTGCAAAATATCCCTATTGCAACAATGACGCTTGATTTGAACGGACTAGTTGATAGTTGTAACATTGCGTTCGAGACGATTTTTGGCTTTCAAGAAAAAGAGATTGTGGGGCGTATCGCAGGATCGTTTTTTTCTTCTGCTGACAACGATGAACTGCAGAGTAATTATGAACAGCTTCTGACCCAACAATCCGTACACCGGTTTACCCGTCGTCCCCATGCAGATGGCACTTTAATTGATGTCGAGCTGTTTGCTGTGCCTGTCATTGTCAATGACGTACAGGTTGGTGTGCTGGTGATGTATCATGATATTCGAGAACGTATCGCTTCCGAAGTTGCATTGCGTCAAGCAAAACAACTTGCCGAACAAGCCACGCAAGCTAAGTCCGAATTCCTGGCAAACATGAGTCACGAAATTCGAACACCATTAAATGGTATCGTTGGTGTAGCGGGTTTGCTGATGGAAACAGCTCTCAACCGAGAGCAACTAGAATATAGTCAGATAATTCAATCGAGCGGTGATTCGTTATTAACGATCATCAATGAAATTTTGGATTTTTCAAAGATTGAGGCCGGTAAATTGGAGTTGGAGGAACAGCCTTTTGACCTGCGCCAGGGTATAGAAGATGCTTTGGATTTACTCGCGGCAAAAGCAGCAGGGAAATCGTTGGAATTGGGATATAGTGTTGAAGGACAAATACCTTATCAAATGGTTGGTGACGCAACTAGATTCCGCCAGATATTGGTGAATTTGTTGGGCAATGCCGTCAAGTTTACCGAAGCTGGTGAGGTGATCGTCTATGTAATGGGGAAGGTGGTGGAAAACGGCCGTTACCGACTCCACCTCGCCGTCAAAGATACAGGAATCGGTATTCCATCCGAGCGAATGAATCGTCTGTTTCAATCTTTTAGTCAGGTCGATAGCTCTACCACACGCAAATATGGGGGAACCGGATTGGGGTTAGTGATTAGCCAACGGTTAGCCATATTGATGGGTGGTCGTATGTGGGTCGAAAGTGAAGTTGGGGTTGGCTCGACATTTCACTTTACGGTGGAGGGAACGGCCGTTTTTGCGCAAAAAGAACAATACCTGCAAACAACACAGCTTGCTTTAGCCAATAAGCGCGTATTGATTATAGACGACAATTCTACGAATCGGCTTATCCTATCGCGCCAGCTTGCTTCTTGGAAAATGGTCGTGGAAGAAGCTGAATCGGGAGCCGCAGCGCTCAATTTGCTGAATCCCACAAATTCATTTGACTTGGCGCTGGTTGATATGCATATGCCTGAAATGAACGGAGTCGAATTTGCGCACCATTGGCAGCGGAAGCAAGCCAACCGTGTGAAAATGCCCCTGGTACTGCTGTCATCTGTAGGGCAGCGAGACGCAGCCATGCGTGAGGCATTTGATGCTATTCTCTCAAAACCTGTGAAGCCTTCATCTTTATACAATGTGTTGACAGACATCTTTGCAAAAGAAAATATCAACCATCGGCGACTGTCACCCGCCCGTGAAACATCGAGAGTGCCGAATATTGGACCTGTGCATATATTGCTGGTAGAAGATAATCGCATTAACCAGCGAGTCGGTCTGCGCATGTTGGCAAAACTGGGATGTTGTGCCGACGTGGCCGCAAATGGGATTGAAGCATTAGCAGCTGTGGCACGCCAATCTTATGATATTGTGCTTATGGATATTCAGATGCCTGAAATGGATGGGGTTGAGGCCACAAAGTTAATATTGGAACGGTATGATGGTGAAGAACGGCCGTATATCATCGCTATGACGGCAAACGCCTTAGCGGGTGATAAGGAAGCGTATCTCGAAGCTGGCATGAATGATTATCTCAGCAAACCAGTGAAGTTGGAATCGCTGCAGACGGTGTTGGAAACGGCCGTAAAAACCCTTTCGGTCCCTCCAAATAATGAAATGAGAATTGCTGATTAAACTTATGTCCCGCAGAAAAGCGGGAATTTTCTTTTATAATGCAGATCGATTCAAGATCGTTTTTTGCACACAATGGGAACCTTAACCTTACTAAACACGTCTTTGCAACAGGTATACGACTTCATGAACTTGAAAAAAGTATATTAGTGTATTGGTATATTTGCCTAATAAACCAATACACTAATAATCTAATACACCTTTTCTTCCACAGGAGCAAGACTATGTCCCGAAAAACTAAAATTATTCTGAGTGTCATCGCCATTACTGTGCTTTTGCTTGGCGGATTGGGCTGGATGACTGTTTATTATTCAAATTTGCCCGAGAATTTGAGCCAGCACGAGACGATTGTGCTGGGGCAAAGTGAATTGGTGCCTGGAAGCACGGCCGCATTACGTGTCGCTGTGCGGGACAGCAGCGATGCGGCTCCGCTAGCAGGCGCTACAGTGAATGTGATGTTGCAGCCGGATGGTGGCGGAACGGCCGTTCCCGTCTTCAACGGCACCACCAACGACCTCGGTACTGCCGACATCAGCTTTGAGGTGCCCGACACCGAAGAAGACAGCTACACCCTCGTCGTCGAAACCGAATCCGAGTTGGGCAGCGACAAGCTCGAACGCACCGTCACCCTAGACCGTGACTACCGCATTTTGCTCACCTCCGACAAACCCCTCTACCAACCTGGACAACTGATTCACCTGCGTGCCTTGGCGCTCAGCACCTTCGATTTAGCCCCGGCAGCCGGTCAGGAACTGCAAATCAGCATTGCCGACGGCAAAGGGAACACGGTTTTTCGGGATACGATTAGCACGTCCGACTATGGTGTAGCCGCTACTGATTTCCAACTGGCAAACGAAGTGAACACCGGCCCGTACAAAATTTCGGCGCAGTTAGGCAACACCAGTTCCGAAATGACAGTTACTGTTGAGCGATATGTGCTGCCCAAGTTTGCTGTCAATTTGACTACCGAAAAGCCGTACTACCTGCCGGGTGAAATCGTGCGCGGCACGCTCAGTGCCAACTACTTTTTTGGCAAAACTGTCAGCGAAGGCGAGGTTTTGCTGGAAGGGTTCACTTTTGATTTTGAACGCGTCGATGTGTTTACCACCCAAGGAATCACAGATGCGCAGGGCAATTACAGCTTCGAATTTCAACTGCCAGAGTACATTGCAGGGA